>NZ_JBIDFJ010000010.1:0-94850 GCF_046635705.1 Gilliamella sp. CG25
TGTTCATCACCTTGTACGTGTAAAACAGAAACCGGCGAAATCAGATTATCAACCGTTAAGGTGTAGCGGTTGTGGCTGACCTCGCCCGTTAATTCATTCAGTAAACTTTCACCGACTTGATTGATAAGGGTAGTTATTTTGTTCGCCATGGGTTACTCCTTTGCTGATGTGTCGGACTGGTTAGTCAGCTTTCCAACGTTATTTGGGTAATAATGATTTTGGTTGATTAAGTTGGAATAATGGGGGGGATCAATAGTCAAAAAAGAATTAGTGTTTAAATAAAATGATGAGGGTCGTTCGAAACATAAATTAAAGCGTATGTTTAAACGAGCACCGCCAAGACACAATAAAATAAAAAACGGTGATAAAATACGATAACCTAATTGCTCCATAATATTTAGCCTATTCCTGTTTGATTAATTTTATTTAAGTTTTGTTACTAATTTTTATTATCGGAAATGATAACCTAATTTAGTTTACAAACTACGTCATTTATTTACACTTTGCAACATTTTTTTATGTTTTAATTTGAAATATATCAAATTAAATTAGCGATATAACTAATCTGTATCAATTATTGCTTTTAATCATTTACTGCTTGGATATCTTTGTTAAAATAATAGTAATAAATGATGATTTCCTTTTTTATAAAACGATAATTATGCTATTACTTGAAATAAACGTTTTTAAGCGGTGCTATTCCTATAAAGGATCGACTTCCAAAACAAGTTGTTTATTTTCAGTATGCTAGATTAACAATATGAAAAAGTTTTTTTAACTATCTGTAAATGGTTTTTTTTAGTAAGATATTTTTTATTAGATGCGCTAAATTATTTTAGTCATATATTGCGTATGTTTTTTACAGAGCAAAAGATCATAATGGAGAGCATGAGGTTAGCCTATGCGTGATAATGAACCACAAATACTTTCGTCAATTTTGACGCAAGATTCGTCTTTATTGCATATTCAAGAAAGAATATATGCGTTAAAGAAATTATCTGATGTTGTATTTGATCTACTACCTCCTCCGTTAAATGTTCAATGTCGGGTATCTAATTTTAGGCAAGGCATTCTCATTCTTGAAGTCAGTTCAGCAAGTTGGCTTACTCGACTAAAATATGAACAAAGCAATTTATTAACCGGTATTCGCAAAAACTTATTGCCATCTTTAGCTTCTATTCAATATCGTATTAATCCTGATATTGCTGCACCTTCATCCCAAAGGGTTAATCATTCGTCAAATGATGCTACAATGAACAGTACAATGACACAAATTAGTGCAACTTATTTATATGCATTAGCAGAAAATGCACCAAATAAACTAAAAAAACAATTGATTAAACTTGCTAACCATGCAAAATGATAACGAGTAAGTTTAGATTAATTTTATATAATCAGACTATATAATGTACAAGGAGTAATTTATGGAAAAAGACATTATCATCTATATTTTAATTGGATTAGTGATAGGCTTGATTGTAGGCGCTATTTTAATGAATGTGGTTAGTCCTAAAGCTCGTCAATATGCAAATACCAAACGAGAGCTTGATAAAGCACAAGAAGAATTGAAAACTCAAAAACAAATGATTGCACAACATTTTTCCCACAGTGCTGAAATCTTAGATAATATGGCTAAAGAGTTTAGACGTCTTTATCAACATATGGCAGAAAATTCGCAACAGATTATTGGTAGCGAAAATATGCCTAATCTTAGTCTTGATGAAAATAATTCTGACAGTAGCCCAAAATTAGTTTTAGAAAAGCAACCTAAAGATTATTCTGATAATCCTTCAAATTTATTTAAAACGGATGATCAACGGTCTTAATACGAATTCACTAGTAAACGCTAGTATAAGTTTCTATTATTTTTAAATTATTCGAAAAGCGAGAGTTGTAAAATGAACAATTCAGTAAAAAAACAAAAAAAACTATTAAGTGTTATTGCTTTAAGTATAAGTATAAGTTTATCGATGTTTTCAAATGCTTATGCTGCTTTTCCATCGATACCTACCGATAATAATACTGAAAAACCGAGTTTGGCTCCAATGCTAGAAACAGTATTACCGTCTGTTGTTAGCATTAAAGTTGAAGGTGTTGCTCAGATGCAAAATAACATGCCAGAGGAATTTAGACGTTTCTTTGGTTATCCTGACAGTCAATCGAGAGCGTTTACTGGTCAAGGTTCTGGTGTCATTATTGATGCTGAAAAAGGCTACGTAGTAACCAATAATCATGTTATTGAAAATGCAGATAAAATCATTATTTCTTTAAATGATGGTCATGAGTATCAAGCCAAATTAATTGGTAAAGATCAACAAAGTGATATTGCATTACTGCAAATTCAAGATGGTAAAAAATTAACCGCACTGAAACTCGCTGATTCGGATAAATTACGTGTTGGTGATTATGTTGTGGCAATTGGTAATCCTTTTGGAATTGGTCAAACGGTTACTTCGGGTATTATTTCCGCGCTTGCTCGTAGTGGACTTAGTATGAATGGTTTTGAGAATTTTATTCAAACAGATGCGTCAATTAATCGAGGCAATTCAGGTGGAGCCTTGGTCAATTTAAATGGTGAATTAGTTGGAATTAATACCGCCATTATTGCACCTAGTGGTGGAAATGTAGGTATCGGTTTTGCGATTCCAAGTAATATGGTGAAAAATTTAACTTCGCAATTAATTGAATTTGGCGAAGTCAAACGGGGTGTATTAGGTATAAAAGGGAATGAATTAACTTCTGATATTGCAAAGGCGTTTGATCTCGAAATTCAAAAAGGCGCATTTGTTAGTGAAGTTATCGATGACTCGGCCGCAAAGGAAGCCGGTATTAAATCTGGCGATGTGATTGTGTCAATGGATGGAAAACCCGTTGATAGTTTTGCCGAATTACGAGCTAAAATTGCTACCGCTGGTGTTGGACGAACTGTTGAATTAGGTTTAATTCGTGACGGCAAAAATCTAACCGTTAGTGTAAAATTAAAAAATAGCGACGAATCGACGACCGAAGCAAAATCTTTACACGCTTCCCTTGACGGCGCTATATTAACTAATGGTGAAATTAAAGGACAAAAAGGTGTAATTATTGAGAGCATTGCTAAAAATTCACCTGCATCAAGTTTAAGCCTGCAAGAAGGCGACCTTATCACGGGTGTAAATAAAACACGTGTCAACAATATTGCGGATCTTCGCAAAATTATTGACAGCAAACCATCTGCAATTGCGCTAAATATTGTTCGGGGTGATAGCCGTTTATATTTAATTTTACGCTAATTCCTGAATAAATTTTTTTTCGTCGATGCTTTTGTATCGACGAAAATCATTAATTTCAACATCTAGTCAGATGTGCTAAAATCTTCTTATCACCCTTTACAATCAAATCATTATGCTTAAGAAAATTTTATGGCCTATATTGATTGGTACTGTTTTAGCGATAGTGCTATTGATTATATTTCCGACCTTGCGCAATGGAACACAATCAAACTTTTCAAGATCAATCTTTGATAACGAACCCATAAGTTATTCTGATGCTGTCAAAATTGCTGCACCCGCGGTTGTGAATATCTACAGCCGTTCAGTGAATGCAATGTCTCAACAATCGACAGATAACCCAATTACACCACTAGGTTCTGGGGTAATTATGAGTAAGCAGGGTTACATTATTACTAATTATCATGTTGTTGATGGTGCAGAACAAATTATCGTTGCTTTACAAGACGGACGAATTTTTGAAGCGCTAACTGTTGGTTCTGATAAACTGGTTGATATTGCAGTTCTTAAAATTGAAGCTACCAATATACCAACAATTCACATCAATCCTAACCGAGAACCAAAGATTGGAGACGTTGTTTTAGCTATTGGTAATCCATATAATATTGGGCAAACCATTACGCAAGGTATTATCAGTGCAACAGGACGTGATGGTTTAAGTCCTTATCGTCGACAAAACTTTATTCAAACTGATGCATCAATTAACCATGGTAATTCTGGAGGGGCACTCGTCAATACTAAAGGTGAATTAGTCGGAATTAACACCCTAACCTTTGCTAAAAATTTAGGAAATGAAGTACCCGAAGGTATCGGTTTTGCCATTCCAACGGCCTTAGCGGTAAAGATAATGAATAAATTGATTCAAGATGGCAAAATAATACGCGGTTATATTGGTATTGATGGATTAGAATTTACGCCTACTCGAAATCCAAGCGATATGCCGGTTGTTTTAGGTATTTTGGTTACTAATGCCGAAGGCCCCTCTTTACAAGCTGGGGTACAAACAGATGATATTTTAATTATGGTTGATAACAAGCCTGTAAAATCCATTATTCAAACAATGGATCAAATAGCCGAGTTGAAACCAGGCACAACCGTCCCCATAGTAGTATTGCGAAACGGTGAAAAGGTTGAGTTACAAGTAACTATTGGTCAGTTACCTGTTTAAACAAGGCTTTTATTGCTTGATTACCAGCAGTTTAAAGCGTATAATTCGCAACCTTAATCATGTTTTTTAACACTCGTATGGTGTATAGACTTTGCTTTCACAGCCGTTTATATAGCGATACGAACCAACTCTAGAGGCTTATTATGAAAGAAGGTATTCACCCAGAATATAAAGCAATTACAGCAACGTGTTCTTGCGGTAATGTTATCAAAACTCATTCAACTATTGGTCATGATATTCATCTTGACGTATGTGGTGAGTGTCACCCATTCTATACTGGTAAACAACGTGATGTTGCAACTGGTGGACGTGTGGATAAATTCAAACAACGTTTTTCAATGGTTGGCGGTAAAAAATAGTTTTTGTTGTAACGATTTTTTCGTTATTATCATAAAAAAAGGCGCTTTATGCGCCTTTTTTATATCCCTTCTCTAATGATACTGAACGATGATAACCATTTAATTTTTATTCATCAATCAGATCAGGATCAATACCTAAATCCCTCATCATTTTTTGAGCTTGCTGTGGAATACCATCTTCTCGATCCTTTTGTAAGTCTTCATCACATGGTAAAGGCTGCCCTGTATAAGCATGCAAAAAAGCTTCACAAAGAAGTTCACTATTGGTTGCATGACGCAAATTATTCACTTGTCGACGAGTACGTTCATCAGTCAATATCTTTAAGACTTTTAACGGAATTGAAACAGTAATTTTTTTTACTTGCTCACTTTTTTTACCGTGCTCTGCATAAGGGCTGATATAGTCGCCATTCCATTTCATCATTTTTCCACCAAATTACATCACAAATAATGTGGATAATTTTAACGTTTTTTTTGTTTTACTGCAATCTACACACCAAGATACTTAGACGTCTAGACATGTTGACGTCTTTATTAATTGTGTTATTCTTATACAACTGATATCTAAGAATAAATCAAGAGGTTTAGGAAGGTTATTATGGCTAATCAATCTAACAATCAAAGCCAATGTGCTAATTTAAATCAAGGGACGATTGCTGTCCGGGGTGGTCTAAATACCGATGATCAATACGGTAGTGTCGTTCCAGTGATTACACCTTCAACTTGTTACCGCTATGAAGAATTTGCAAAACCCAGAGAATTCGATTATGGTCGAAAATCAAATCCTAGCCGACGATTAGTTGAACAAACCGTCGCAAAATTGGAAGGTGGATCCGATGCTATATTAACGAATTGTGGAATGTCAGCCATTCATTTAGTTAGCGTTGCATTATTATCCCCTAATGATTTAGTGGTTGCGCCTCATGATTGCTATGGTGGCAGTTATCGGTTATTTAACAGCTTAAGTGAACGAGGTCATTTTAAAGCAAAATTTGTTGATCAGTCCGATCCTGTTGCATTGAAAGAAGCGTTAAATCTGCGTCCTAAATTAGTCTTAATTGAATCACCAAGTAATCCTCTTTTGCGTGTTGTCGATATTCAAGCGATCACTCAACAAGCGCATGAAGTGGGTGCAATTGTATTAGTGGATAATACTTTTATGACACCTATTCTACAAAAGCCATTAGAACTTGGAGCCGATATTGTCACCCATTCTTGTACCAAATTTTTAAATGGTCATTCCGATTTATTGGCTGGCATTCTGGTCTTCAAAGATCAAAAATTAGCAACAGATGTCTTATGGTGGGCAAACAACATTGGAACGTTAACATCATCGTTTGATAGCTACTTATTATTGCGTGGATTACGTACTTTAGCTGCTCGAGTCAAACTACAACAAGACAATGCTAAACAGGTAGTTGAGTTTTTAGTGAATCATCCTAAAATTGCTAAAGTTTTCCATCCATCTTTACCGTCTAATCTTGGTCACGATATTGCTAAAAAACAGCAAAAAGGATTTGGCTCTCTTTTAAGTTTTGAATTGGTCGGCAATGCTGATGTTATGCCTAAATTTTTAAAAGCGCTGAATATATTTACCTTGGCACAATCATTAGGTGGAGTTGAAAGCTTAGTCTGTCACCCTGCAACGATGACCCATTCAGGAATTAGTGCCGAAGCTCGTAAGACGGCTGGCATTTCCGATCAACTATTACGCATTTCAGTTGGATTAGAAGATATCGATGATTTAATCGGTGATTTAAAACAAGCATTAGCGGCTATTTAGCTTTAATTATTCAATTAAATTATGGGTTGATGATTTCCACTATTATAATCTTTTTCATCAATCCTTTTAAGATTTAATTAATTGATTTTGATAATGAATTTTAAATCTTATTTGCCGTAATGGATAATTTTATTTTGAATTGCGGTAAATATCTCATCAAGTGAGTGTCGTTTGGCTCGTCCGCAAATTTTTGCTACTTCATCACACACTAGACATTGCCTTGGACGTTGTTCAAATTGAGCTCGAGAAAGGCTCTGTTGGGTAGTGGGATCAATAACATCAATATCCCATAATCGTCCTAAAGGATGATTATCTTCAATATCAATACAAAATTGTTTTAACTTTTTTGTTTGACAAGCTACCGAAATAATCGCTTCAAACCCTGTGATTTGATGATAATGCTGTTCATTCACGATAGTAATATTGTTTGTACTCAAACAGTGATGTAATGCTTGGATCGCTTGATTAAATAGATAGTGTGCTCCACTACTATTTTTAATAGCCCCTGGAATAACCAAACAAAGTGAGATGATTGGTTGTTGATAGTGTGTGATTGCAAAAAGTTGATTGGCAACTCGTTTTTCTTTCGCAAGTAACATCTGTTCAAGCGTGATTGGTGTACCATCATCAAATTTTACTATCATTGTGATCTTGTCTGCTATTTAGATAAAAGAAGGCAATAGCATGTCATCATGTCATGCTATTGCAAGTTAGTTAGTCTTTAACTTCGCGTACGACATCAATCACCGAACCATCTCGGTAATGAACAATACCAACAATTTTATCCTTAAATTCAATTGGTTTTGGTTCACCAGTCAATGACACCGCACGTTGGTAAAGCTCTTCAATGCTCATTACCGGTAAGTTTGCTGCTTTTAAACGTTCAGCGATTTCTGGACGATTAGGGTTAACAGCAATACCATGATCAGTTACAAGCACATCAACGCTCTCACCTGGTGTTACAACGGTTGTCACTTTCTTGATCACAGTTGGAATACGGCTACGAATTAATGGCGCAACAATAATGGTTAAGTTTGCACCGGCCGCGGTATCACAGTGACCGCCAGACGCACCCCGCATAACACCATCCGATCCTGTTAATACATTAACGTTATAATCAAGATCGATTTCTAATGCACTAAGGATAACAATATCTAACTCATCCACACTCGCCCCTTTCGATGCAGGGTTTGCATAGACATTGGTTGAAACTTCGATATGATCTCGGTTTTTACCTAAAGATTGTCCTGCGGTACCATCAAAACTTTGCGTATCAAGTAAACGTTTAACTAACCCTTTTTCATGTAAATCAACAATACTTGCTGTAATACCACCTAATGCAAATGAGGCAGTAATATTTTTAGCTCGCATACGATTTTCTAAGAATCGGGTGGCTGCCGTTGAAGACGCACCTGAACCGGTTTGAATTGAGAAACCGTCTTTAAAATAGCCAGAATACTCGATGACATCCGCAGCATAGCGAGCAATCATTAGCTCACGCGGATTGCTGGTAATTCGTGCTGCACCGACACTGATTTTAGTCGGGTCACCAACTTCATCGACTTTTACAATATAATCGACTTGATCCTGACGAATACTTGCCGGATGATTTGGATAACCAACGATATCTTCAGTCAACAAGACTACTTTTTTCGCAAATTGCGCATCAACCATCGCATAACCCAATGCACCACATTGAGATTTACCCGATACACCATTGGCATTACCTTGCTCATCCGCTGTTGAAACAGCTAAAAATGCGATATCAATGTTAATTTCACCACTTTGAATAAGTTTTACTCGTCCACCGTGTGAGTGAATATGAACAGGATTATCCATTAATCCATGTGAAATAGCATCAGCCAATTTACCTCGTAAACCAGAGGTATAAATTTTGGTAATCACACCTGCTTCAATATGTGGAATCAAGGCAGAGTTACAACTTAACAATGAGCTTGATGCTAACGTTAAGTTTTTAATACCAAGTTTGCTGATCGTTTCAACAACTTTGTTAATGACCTTATCACCTTCACGAAAAGCATGGTGGAAAGAGATCGTCATTCCATCACGTAATTCACATTTATGAATTGCTTGTTCGATAGAATCACATAATTTACGTGTGTATTTTGACTCATCTTTTAAATAAGGCGTTGTTGCATTAGCATCAACAAACGGTGCAATATTTTTTAGATCGGGATGCTGTTTTAGCAAATCATCAATTTTTTTGTCTATAGAAGTCGTCATTTTATAATCCTATCAAATTTCTTTACGTACACCAGAATATTTGGCTAGCTCAATAATTTTTTGAGCACGTGCAATAATCGGTGCATCAATCATTTTGCCATTTAATGAAACCACACCAAGCCCTTTTCTTTCACCTTCTTCAGCAGCTTCAACCACTTTTTGTGCGTTTTCAACTTCTGCAGCTGTTGGCGCATAAGCATTATGTAGTAATTCAATTTGTCTTGGATTAATCAGTGATTTACCGTTATAACCTAATTTTTTGATTAAGCTAACTTCTTTCAAGAAGCCTTCATCATCATTAACGTTAGAATAAACCACGTCAAATGCATCAATACCCGCCACTCGCGCTGCATGTAAAACAGCACAACGTGCATAAAATAGTTCGGTACCGTCTCCACGCTCAGTTTGCATATCAACTAAATAATCGAACGCAGCTAACGCTATACCAATTAAACGTGGTGAAGATTTTGCGATTGAAACAGCATTTACTACACCTAACGCAGATTCAATAGCTGCCATTAATTTAGTACTACCAACCTCACGACCACACTCTTTTTCAATTCGTTCAACATGAACTTCAAGTTCATGGATATCTTCAGCACTATTTGTCATCGGTAGACGTACAACGTCAACACCTGCTCTCACAACAGCTTCAAGATCTTTTAAGCCAAATGGAGTATTGAGCGCATTGATTCGAACAACAGTTTCAATTCCATGTTCTTTATAAACCGGAAGACGTAATGTTTGTGCAACCAATAAACGAGCAGAATCTTTTTCTTTTAATGATACTGCATCTTCAAGATCGAACATGATTGAATCAGGCTTATAGACAAACGAAGTGGATAACATCGCTGCATTCGCACCCGGCAGAAATAACATACTTCGACGCAATTTTTTCATAGTAATTTACTCCAATCTAAGTTCTCTTCTTCTGCGCCACGCAATACTGCACATTGTACTCGAGCTTTAATCGCACAATCTAAAGCGCCTTTATCATCAATAATAATTAAACCGTCAGTCACATTAAGACTTGTTAAGGTTTGCTCAACAACGGCGCGTATTTGATCGCCAAATTGCTTATTAACATCACTATTAATAACAATTTCAATTCCTGTATTAGGAGTGACTTTCACTAACAAATCGCTTGATTCGAGAGTGCCAGCCATGGCTTCTTTCTTGATTTTCATTTAGTTACCTTTTGAACGAATTAAATTTTTGACTGAATCTAAATTAGCCTCTAGATAGTTCCATGTTGTTTCAGGAACTAATCGTTTTACCTCTTCATATTGCTCATCAGCCAGTAATTTTCTAACCAACGAAGCGGATATGATATCTTCCCCTTCAAGAATACGTTGAATTTCAACTAACGTCACAACCGGGAAAGGACTAACGTCTTTATCCTGTAACCAATAACGCATTGAAGTATTATAAGCATTAGTTATTTGACTGTAGGGCTCGGTTCCAACAAAACGATAGGTAATATTCAGTGCTGGGGCAATATAATTACGGAAAATTAATAAATCGATCCCCATGTAAGCGTAATCAATTTTATCATTATCCTTTAAAAAATAAGTAGGAAATGTTGCTCTAGATATAATATAGGCAGAACTGGCATGTACCGTGACATTTTTTAAGTGTTTCGATCCCTCTTTCACCAGTTGTAAACGTACATCAAATGGGAACAGTGAAACATTTTCATTGACGACAAAAACATGAAGCCAATCACATTGACTGGCAGCATACTGTAAAAGATGTTGGTGACCTTTTGTAAATGGATTAGCATTCATCACTACACTGCCAATCTTGTTCCCTTCTTTACGGTGTTCACTTAAATATTTACAGTATTGCTTAATTCCAACGGGGGTATTTTCCATTAATACGACAAGATTATTTACCTCGACGATAGGATAAAATCCACACCCTTTGAAAAAGTCGATATTTTCAGGTTTAGTATATAAAAAGAGATGAAAATGCCCCTGCTCATTAGCATATTTGATAACATTATCCAACAAAGTCAAATTAAGCTGATTTCCACGATAATCGGGGTCAATCGCAACACATTTAATAATATTGTCATCAATGCCAGCACAAGCCACCATTTTACCGTCCATGTAAGCAACGATAAATATATGGACTTGAGGGTCTAAGTTTAGATCCGATAGCGTTAACAAACGAATAATTTGTTCTCGTTCAGTTAATGATTTTGAGATATCTACCACTGAAAAATCGACTAAACTATACATAATATCACCTATTTTTCTGCTACCACATAGTTCGTTAAACGACCAATTCCAGAGATTTCAACTTCAATTTTGTCACCATCTTTCATAAATACTGGAGGATTGCGTTTTTTACCTACACCACCCGGTGAACCAGTAAGAATAACATCGCCAGGAGATAAACGGGTAAAAGTACTGATATAAGAAATAAGTTCAGGCACAGTATGAACTAAGTTTTTGACATAATCGTGTTGCATTTCCTGACCGTTTAAATAGGTCGTTAAAGATAATACGGTAGGATCAGGAATCTCATCAGTCGTGGTTAAACAAGGGCCAAATGCACCTGTACTTGGCCAGTTTTTACCTGCCGTAAACCAAGTATATTGCCAATCGCGGATTGAACCGTCCATATAACAGCTGTAACCTGCTACATGTGATAATGCATCTTCTTGCTTAATACGAAAACCACCTTTACCAATGATAATGGCAAGTTCACCTTCATAATCTAGTTCATTGGTAATAGCTGGTTTGAGAATATTTGTTTTATGCCCTGTTTGTGAATCAGGGAAACGAACAAATAATGTTGGTGCTGAACTGGTTTCATTAAATTCTGCTCTTTTTTCAGCATAGTTCATGCCAACACATAAAATTTTATTTGGATTCGGTATAACCGGTAAATAAGTGATATCTTGCTCATTAATGTCACTTGGAGCATTAACATAGGTTTTCGCTAGCGACAAGCCTTCTTCATCAGCAAGTAATGATTTCAAATCAGCATATTTATCACCAAATTTTTGTTTTAAATCAACAATACCATGATTAGTGAGAAGACCAAAACTTGCTCTACCAGAGACAAGATAACTGACAAGCTTCATGAGTACTCCTTAAAAGCTGTTTGTATTAATTATTACTATAAAATAAAAACAAACAACCCTAGTCTAGGCTAAGGTTGTTGTTAAAAAAATTTAACTATACTAAGAAATTGCCGAGAATAAGTAACGATACCGATACATTAATCGCACCACCAATACGGGTTGCAATTTGTGCAAATGGCATTAACTCCATTCGTTCCGCTGCGGTTAATATTGCAACGTCACCTGTTCCGCCTTGACCACTTTGACAACATGAAATAACAGCCGCATCTACTGGATACATACCTAATTTTTTCGCTACAAAGAAGCCTGTTGTTACTAAGCTAACCACGGTACAAACAATAACTGCTAAGTTAGTTAACGTAAATGCAGAAACAATTTTATCCCATGGAGTGATTGCCACACCTACCGCAAATAAAATTGGATAAGTGACAGACGTTTGGAAGAATTTGTAAACGACTTGTGAACCACTCAATACTTTTGGTGAAACACCTGATATTAATTTAACAAATACAGCTGCAAATAACATTCCTACTGGCGCTGGAATACCTGTCACTTTATGACCAATCATACCAACCATATAAAGGATAGCGGCTAATAATACACCTGAAGCAAATGTTGTCACATCGATAACAGAATCTGCTTTAGTTGCTTTTTTATCTGTAATTTCGTCTTCTTCTGACGCTGGTAATAATCGTCCATTACCCGTTAAATGTGGATAAGCTTTACCAATACGGTTAAGGACACCACCACAAATAATACCCGTTAATCCACCTAACATAACGATCGGTAATACACGACCTAGGGCTTCACCTTGTTCCATACCTAAAATTGCAGCATAGCCAATTGAAAGTGGAATTGCACCTTCACCAACACCACCAGCCATGATAGGTAATACCAAGAAGAAGAATGTTTCAAACGGTGTTAAACCTAGTAGATAACCGACACCGACACCAACAAGCATCCCGACAATCTCACCACATACCATCGGTCCAAAGATTTTTAAGAAACCTTGAATAAGTGTTTTCTTATCCATGTTCATAATACTACCAACGATGATACAACAAATGTATAAATAAAGAATATGCGTATCTTTATAGAACTTAGTTGTTGCTTCAACAACTGGCGTAGGAAGAATTCCATAATAAACTAAAGCAGATGGAATGAAGGTTGCACAGATTGCTGCTGCACCCATTTTACCAACGATCGGTAAACGTTTACCAATTTCACCACACAAAAAGCCAAAAAATGCACAAGTGACAACCATAACAACGATTTCACTCGGTAACTTACCTGTTACTAACACTTCGGTGAAAATAAGAATACCAGCAATAATAAATAATGGAAGTGGAATTACACCAATTTTATAATTGTCCATGAGTCGCCACCAATTATAAGGCCACCCTTTTAAATTTTGCTCAACGGGCTTACTCGTTGATTCTTTTTGATTATGCGTTTTTCCAATTGAATTGAAATCCACCATATGTATTTTTTCTCCAAAATGATTTGATTTGTTCGAATTAATTGGCGCGTATAGTGACAAAATATGAATCTCATTTTTGTGATATAAATCATATTTTAACTGTGGTTTTTATGGTTTTAATGGCTCAAAGTTTTTTTATGCTGTGTTACACTCACCTCTACTTTAATTTGAAAAGTAAATGTAAAAATGCGAAAGAAAGTACAATTATCATTTACTACGAAATTATTTTTATCTCTTTTGATCTTTTCATTGATTATTTTAGCTCTATTACAAAGTTATATTTGGAATGCGACAGAAACAAATTTATACCGAAGTTTAGGTGAAAAAGCGCAAATTCAAGCAAGAGAATTAGCAGTAATACCCAGTTTAATAAAATATGTTAGAGAAAAAGATACTAATAAAATAGCTGAATTAGTAATTGATATTTTTCAACAAAGTGACGCAAGTTATATTGTTATTGGTGATGAAAATGCCCATCGCCTTTTTCATACTGCCAATAATGCCCTATTTTCACCCATGATTGGTGACGATAATCAGCAAGTACTCAATGGCAATAGCAGTGTTACCATTAGTAAAGGTTCACTTGGGTTAGCATTAAGAGGCAAAGCACCAATAATTGATCAAGGTAAAATTGTTGGCATTGTTTCAATTGGTTATATGATTGATGATATTTATGCACTACATATCAAACAAGTCATCCCTTTTATCTTTTTTTGTTCATTACTATTTTTAGCATTGTTTATCTTTTCTTTTTGTTTTTCTAAGGCAATCAAAAGACAGATGTTTAATTTGGAGCCGAAAGAAATTGCATTACTGGTAAAAAGTCAAAAATCAATTATGGAATCCATTTTTGAGGGTGTCATTGCCATTGATCTTGATTACAAAATTATGAATATCAATCAATCAGCAAGATCGATGTTAAAAATTAAAGTCAAAGATAATGAATTGATTCATCATACCTTATGGGATTTTATTGAATCAACAGAATTTATATGTGGAAATGATAACAAGATCCAAGATATACATGATCATATTTGTTATTTTAATAATATTATTGTCATTGCTAATCGAATTCGAATTATGGTTGATAATAAGATTAAAGGTTGGGTTATTACGTTCCGTAATTACAATGATATTAACTTATTAAGCATGCAATTAACTCAGGTAAATCAATATGTGGATAATTTGCGCACATTAAGACACGAGCATCTTAATTGGATGGCAACACTATCTGGCTTAATTTATATGAGGCGTTACCAAGAAGCAGAATCTTTTATTGCGTTGCACTCTGCCGATAATCAAGCTAGTTTAGATTTTATAACTGAACATTTTAAAGTACCTGCTGTATGTGGTCTGTTAATAGGTAAATATTCTAAATCACATGAAATTGGTTTAAAACTGATGTTCGATCCTGCATGCCAGTTAAATACATTGCCCGATTCAATTACCGAAACAGAATTTATGTCTATTTTAGGTAATTTACTTGATAACGCATTCAATGCTAGTTTGAAAAACGATCGTGGCGATAAAACGATCTATTTATATCTTAGTGATGCAACCGATGAAATTGTATTAGAAATTAGTGATCAAGGTTGTGGTATAGATGAGAAAATTCGTGATTCAATTTTTAAACCCGGCGTCACATCACAAGATACTAAAGAACATGGGATTGGTTTGCATCTCGTTTTGACTTACATTAAAAAAGCTAATGGCTATATTACATTTGAAGATAATGAACCTTACGGTGCAATTTTTTCCGTTTTCATACCCAAATAACATGAGGGATAAGAAAGTATGAATCAATCAAAAGATGATATAATTAAATTACTTATAGTTGAAGATGAGCCAATTTTAGCTGAGCTAAATGCTGATTTTATTCAACGTGATACCAAAGTAAACGTTATCGGTATTGCCTCCAATTTAGCTGAAGCAAAAATAATGATCGATAAATTAAAACCAACTTTAATTTTATTAGACAACTATTTACCAGATGGAAAAGGTATTGATCTTTTTGAATATATCATTAATAATCATCTAGATTGTTATGTTATCTTCATTACTGCAGCCAGTGATATGGATACGTGTAGCAAAGCAATACGCTTGGGTGCATTTGATTATTTAATAAAACCACTGTCCTATCAACGTTTAAAACATTCGTTAGAGCGCTTTGAGCTGTTCTTATATCGGCAAAGCCTACAAAAGCATGTCAATCAACGAAGAATTGATGAACTTTTTAATTTGCAAACGAAAGATTTTGTCGGCATTAATCGTCATTCAAAAGGTATCGAGGAAATCACTCTACAAAAAGTTAAAGATCTATTTATGAAAACAGACAAACCGTTAACGGTAGATGATATAGTCGAAAATGCCCAAATCAGTAAAACGACCGCCAGACGATATTTAGAACACTGTGTTCAAACAAAATTATTAACCGTTGAACTTAACCATGGAAAAATCGGGCGTCCAGAAAGACTATATAAACGATTAGGTAAATAGTTCCAATTACCAAACACGAGTTAAGTACCACTAAAACCAGCTATCCATATAATTGATAATTATATAAATATGCTTATTTATTATTTTATCCTCTAAATATTTGATGCTAGATTGAATTTATCCAATCCTGAAACAGGATTGATTCTGCCGTATCAAATAAGAGGAGTAAGCATATGTCTATAGCGATAGGAAAGGTAGTCACTACCGAAAATAATGAAATTAACCAAGATGGCGCTTTTGTTCGTCAATCTAATCGATTTGATACTCCCTTCGGCAACGAGCCAGGCATGCTGCCGGTTGAATCGGGTCGTTATCGTTTAATTTGGGCGGCAATTTGTCCTTGGGCACACCGCCAGATGATAGCGATTAAGTTATTGGGGTTAGAGCATGTGATCAGTGTTGGTAAAGTATCACCCGTCCGTACCAGCCATGGTTGGGAGTTTTCGCTGGATCCTAAAGGCGTCGATCCGGTGCTCGGTATTCGCTACTTACCTGAAATTTATGCCTCGACAGATCCCAATTACCATGGTCGAGCAACCGTACCAACCATAGTGGATGTGAAAACCGGCAAAGTGGTTAACAATGACTATTTTAATTTAACCTACTACTGGGAAACCGTTTTTAAACCCTTTCATAAATCAGGTGCGCCCGATCTTTATCCTCTACATTTACGTAAGGAAATTGATGAACTTAACCATGTGATTTTTCATGAAGTGAATAATGGCGTTTATAAGGCAGGGTTTGCACGCTCACAAAAAGCTTACGAAGAAGCTTATCATCTTGTATTCAATCAATTAGATAAACTGGAGCAACGTTTAGACAAATCACGCTATCTATTTGGTGATAATATTACTGATTCCGATATTCGTCTGTATGTTACATTAGCACGCTTTGATGTTGCCTATTATTCTGCATTCAAAACTAACCGTAATCGAATTATTGATTACCCTAATTTATGGGCTTATGCCAGAGATCTGTATCAAATCCCGGCTTTTGGTGAAACCACCGATTTTGAAGCGATAAAAAAGGGCTATTTTTTGAGTAATAATGCGCATAATCCTTATGATATTTTGCCTTTAGGCCCTGATGTTAGCAATTGGCATGCTCCCCATAATCGAGATAAACGTTTTAGTACAAATCACTAATTATTGGGATAATACGAATGCCAAATATAGTAGATATTGGATTAATTTTCAGCCAAATTCCGACATTACTTGCTTATTTGCCGGTCACATTGTTTATTACTCTTTTTTCAATGTTACTGGGAGTAATGTTAGGACTCATCATCGCTATTATTAAAATGAACAAGATACCTGTTCTTTCCCAGATAGCGATGATATTTGTTTCATTTATTAGAGGCACGCCATTGCTAGTGCAACTCTATTTAAGCTTCTATGGTATTCCTATTATATTACGTTATATCAATTATTATTATCATACCGATTTTAATGTTAACAGTGTTCCGCCAATGCTGTTTGTTTTGATTGCGTTTTCTTTTAATGAAGCGGCATATAATTCAGAAACAATACGTGCCGCATTACAATCGGTAAATAAAGGACAAATTGAAGCAGCACAGTCCCTTGGGATGACCTATAGCCAGTTATTACGTCGAATCATTATTCCGGAAGCCTTTATTGTCGCCTTACCCAACCTTGGTAACGCACTAATAGGCTTACTTAAGGGAACCTCCCTCGCCTTCGTTTGTTCTGTAACTGAAATGACGGGCAGAGGTAAAACCTTAGCTGGACATAGTTATCGCTATTTTGAAGTCTATATTTCATTGGCACTCATCTACTGGGCATTAACCATTATTATTGAATTGATCGTTAGATATTTGGAAAAGCGCCTTACGATATCTGACACGGTGAATACACCAAGTTATCGCCGAGGGAAACTATTATGATAAATGTGCAAAATTTAACTTTATCTTTTCAAGATAATTCAATACTTAATAATCTTAATTTTCACATTAAACCTCATGATATTGTGGCAATTATCGGTGCGTCAGGAGCAGGCAAATCAACACTACTACGATGCTTAAATTTATTAGAAAGACCGCAATTCGGTAAAATTACTATTGATGATATTGAGTTGGATGTCAGCCGTGTAAAGCGATCACAATTAGTCAGATTTCGCCAACAAACTGCAATGGTATTTCAACAATTTAATTTATTCCAACAAAAAAATGCATTAGAAAATGTAATGGAAGGATTAGTTGTTGTAAAAAAATATCCCAAAGATAAAGCACAACAAATAGCTTATGACAAATTAGTTGAAGTTGGACTAGGTGAAAGAATCTATCATTACCCCAAACAGCTATCGGGAGGACAACAGCAACGAGTAGCCATTGCCAGAGCGTTAGCCATGGATCCTAAAGTATTATTACTTGATGAACCCACTTCCGCCTTAGATCCTGAATTAGTCGGAGAAGTGTTAGCTACGATAAAATTAGCAGCAAAGTCAGGTATAACGATGCTCCTTGTCTCTCACGAAATGAGTTTTGTACACGAAATCGCAACTCGAGTCTTTTTCTTGGATAAAGGGCAAATAATAGAAGACGGCACACCAAAACAAGTGTTTACCAATCCAACTCAGCAAAGAACTCGTGATTTTTTAACGCGCTATTACAATACCATGCAAATGGAGTATGAAATCTAATGAATAAAAGAGGTCGTAATGAGTATTGTTTTACAACAACATTGTCAAAATATTAACTGGCAAGATGTCGCTGACTTACTTGCCTTTTATGGACTCAGTTCGCTTGATGCCAAAACCCAAGAACAAGTCTTTAAACAGAGTTATGGCGTCGTTTTTTTACTGGAAAAAAAACGAGTAGTGGGTGTGGGACGCACATTATCAGATGGTATTTGTCAGGCAGCCATTTATAACATTGCGCTGGCAAACCATTTACATGGTCAGCAATTTGGACGGTTAATTGTGGAAAAACTGGTAGAACAGGTCAAACACTGCAATATCATTCTTTATACTCATCCCCAAACCATCGAATTTTATAAAAATATGGGGTTCGATTTAATGAAAACGGGAATGGCTCGTTATCAGGTCGATCATCAAACAGAAATGAAAAATATGGGTTTTATCTAAAACTGTTTTAGCTTTATTCCGTAAAAAAGGAGAGTAGCATTATGAATATCCCCACAAATTATTTTATTTCAGCTTTAAGCGTACTAACTTTAACTGTTTTATTATCTGGCTGTGATAACGCAAAAGAAAACTCACCAACAACCCAAAAGGAAAAAATTACTATTGCTACCTCTGGCGCACCTAGCCCTTTTACGACGGTAAATGATAAAGGAGAATTAATTGGCTACGATATTGAGGTAGTCAAAGCGGTATTTGCCCAATTACCACAATATGAAATCAATTTTGAAGTTACCGAGTTTCCTTCGGTTTTAGCAGGACTTGACTCTCAACGTTATCAAGTCGGAGCCAATAATTATGCGATGAATGAAAAACGCAAAGAAAAATATTTTTATTCTTCGCCAATTTTCATGAACCAATATGTGATAGCAGTAGCTGAAAATAATGACAATATTAACCGTTTTAGTGATTTAAAAGGCAAATCGACTGAAGTTTCACCAGGGCTTAATTATGCTACAGCGTTAGAGTTATACAATGAACAACATCCCGATAACCCCGTCAACATCATTTACAGTGAAGCAGACTTACTGCCAGTGTTACAGCATGTTGAAACAGGACAATATGATTTTCAGTTAATTGATAAAGTCATGTTGTCGCAATATATCAGCGAACATAACTTGAAACTCAAAAGTATCGATTTAAGCAACGAAGATGCTGAACGTATTGCTTCCCCCTATAGTTACTTATTGATCAGCAAAGGAAAGAAAGGTGAACAATTAACCAAAGATATCAATCAAGGCATCCAAAAGATCATCAATAATGGAAAATTATCAGAAATTAGTATTCATTATTTTGGTGCTGATTATTCACCCAAACAGTGAACTAACATAATCAAAATAACCAATTGGTTTATAGCTAAAACATTGGGTTAAATAGCGTTGCCTACCATAATGAAATAGATATATAAAGCACTTATTCACAATGCTTTAAAATGCTGAATATTATGGGGAAGGCTTAGTATGGATTTATACTCAAATGGTATCAAGGTCTTTACTTTTACAAGTATTTTTAAGCTATAAAATGTAAGACTAGAAGATTTTCTTATTGATAATTAATGGCTCTTGGAAAGATGATTCCAGAGCCAAACTAATTAATCAACAATGATTCGTCCATTTAACGGTTGAATTGGTCGGTTATTATCATGCTGCATAATTGAATGAAATTTTTCGATTTGTGCTTTTGATGCATAACTTTCATGTTCTAACACAATCCACCTTACCCCTTCTGTACAAGGTGGCGTAGTCAGTGAACCACTAAAGCGGTAGTAGTCCAATACATTGGGTAATAACGCTTTTATATTAATGGCATTATCTAATATCAGGCTTTTATTCACCGCTGTTGGCATTTGATGCCATGCTTTTTCTAATTCTAAATTAGTTTTACCTTCTTTAAACATTAACGCCATTACCGCTAAATCGCCATTTTGATTTTTATAAACAAAATGCGCCTCCATCGGATAATGCTTACCGTTAATTTCATTTTCGCTAGGCGTATGAAAGTGGAATTGCTGCAATGTAAAAACTTCATCATCCAACGTTAAACTATTTTCACCCGATACATTGATTTGTATAGTATGACCATTATTAATCATTTCTTGCTTAGCAGAATTGAAAATAAGACTAAGCTCAGGATGATTTGTTTTAAACGCATGTTCAATATTGATTGGTGATTGATTCTTGCCATTTTCACAAGTTGAATATTCCGGTGAAAGCTTTCCCCAGTTTTCAGGCTTTTCTTGCCCATCATATCCCCAATGAGTGGTATGTTCATTTGCAAAACAGGGGAAGCTAAATGTTGCAATTAAAGCAACAATCCTTATGTTCAATTTCATAATTTCTCAATTTAATAATGTGATTTGTGGCGAAATTATAGACTTATTAAACAAGCCTGACTATCTAAAATTAGTTAATTAAAACAATTCTCTCAAAAACCTCATTAAGGCCTCTTAAAAAATTTGAACTGTTTTTTAAATAAACAATATATTTAACCAAATGTCGGTAAAATACAACCAATGCACAAAATTGCAATTTTGTCAATAAATTTTAAAAAATATAGATATTTCATTTCACTAATAAAAAATAATGCTCTATATTTCCTCAATAGTTTGATCTTAACGATAAATAAATTAGTTGAAATTTCTTAATTAAAAAGACAAGGTGTGATTAGATGAAAAGTATAAAAATAACAGGAGCTCGGATTCACAATCTTAAAGATGTTGATATTACTATTCCCAAAAACAAATTAACCGTTGCCACTGGTATAAGTGGATCAGGAAAGTCTAGTCTGATGTTTGATATTGTGTTTGAAGAAGGACGTAAAGGATATCTTCAATCATTAGGAATATTTCCGGGACTTGAAAATGAGAGAAAATTTGCAAGCATAGAGGGTATCGGCCCGACAATTGCAGTTAAGCAAAGCGTTGTACGTCAGAATAACCCAAGATCAACAGTCGGTTCAAAAACAAACATATTTAACCTTCTCGCCCTACTGTATTCAAGTGAAGGGCAGGTTAAATGTTCAGAGTGCAACGAAACTATTGGACAAGATAGGATCTGCGCTAAGTGTGGACATGAGGAAGAGCGCCTTGAATTAGGCTATTTTTCCTATAATAACCCTAACGGAATGTGTATGAAATGCGCTGGCAGAGGCGCATATTATCACGTTAATATGGAAAAGCTTATTGCAAATAAAAATCCCACCGTTCGAGAGTTATTTAATTTTATCGGGGTAACTCCGGGTATACTTCGCGTCTTGGAAAGGAATTTCAAAGGCTATATGGATCAGCCTTATTTAGAAATACCGGATGAAATAAAAGAAGACGTGGTAAACGGGCATTATGTCAGCAATAACAGTGCAAATCAAAGCTTCTGCTTATCAAGAATTTTGCAAGCTAAACACAAAAGAGGCGAATATTTAAATGGTCTGTATGAAATAACACTTTGCTCAGAATGTCACGGATATCGCATTGGTGAAGAAGCTCGCAACATATTAATTAATCATAAAAATATTGGTCAAGTCGGTAAAATGACTTTAGACGAGGCTAAAACGTTTTTTGAATCGGCATTAGAACTAAACGAAATAACGCAATTTGGGAAAAATCTTCTTAACGATATTTTGGGTAAAACAAACTCATTAATTGCTTCTCGTTTAGGTCATTTGTCACTTTATAGAGAAATGTCCTCACTAAGTGGTGGGGAAATACAACGACTCTTCCTTAACTCGCATTTGGAGTCGAAACTTGAATCACTTATCTATATTCTTGATGAACCCACAGTAGGTCTACATGAATCAGAAAAACTTGAACTTTTACAATCTATAAAAGCGCTTAAAGATTTGGGCAACACGGTTATTGTTGTGGAACATGACAAAAGTACGATAGAAATAGCTGAACATATCATTGATATTGGCCCAAAAGCGGGAATTGAAGGCGGGGAAGTGATTTATGAAGGTAATTATGCTGGTCTGTTAAAATGCGATAAATCATTGACAGGACAATATCTTTCCGGCAAAGCAAAAATGCCGGTAAGGATGTTAAAACAAAATATCGATGATTCTGCTATTCCTCGTTTAGTCATTCGACACGCCAAAACCAACAATTTAAAAGATATTTCAGTCGCATTTCCATTAGGCGTTCTTATTGGGGTTTCGGGCGTTTCCGGAAGTGGAAAAAGCTCCTTGATATCGAACACACTTACGCCCCTGTTAAAAAGTTATTTTCGCTTAGACGCCAATAAGAACAATAGCAATGGAGAAGAAGTAGATCTTGAAGAAGAATCACTGTTAATCGAAACAATAGCCGAAAGGCTTGATGGCGCAGAAAATATTTCTGGCTTTGCTGAAGTATCGCAGGCACCAATAGGAAGAAATATAAATTCGAATCCTGTTACTTTTACCAAAATATGGGACAAGATACGAAGATTATTTGCAGAACAACCCGAAGCAAAACGGTTAAATTTAACGGCAGGACACTTTTCCTTCAATTCCGAGGGCGCTTGTCGAGAGTGTCATGGTAGTGGACGTAAAGCTATTTTTCCTGAAGGTAGTTTAAAGATGTACGCAACATGCGAAAAATGTAAAGGTAAAAGATATAACAACGAAGCTTTAACGGTCACGTATAAAGGGAAAAATATTTCAGACATTCTTGATATGCAGATTTCCGAAGCGATAGCCCTATTTAGTGATAATGATTTCATTGTTCGTCCGTTACAGATAATGGAACGGATTGGTATGGGATATATAAAACTTGGGCAACCCACTTCAACAATGAGCGGAGGGGAAACCCAAAGACTAAAACTCGCGAAGGAATTAGGACGGCAACGAAAAGGTCATATCTTGTATATCATGGATGAACCCACTACCGGTTTAAGCCTTTATGATACAGCTCAGCTGATAAAACTGTTGGATGAATTAATCAAAAGCGGAAACTCTGTGATTGTTATTGAACATAATCATGTAGTTCTTGAATCGTGCGATTGGATCGTGGAGCTTGGCCCTGAAGGAGGATTAAAAGGCGGTGAAATCATTGCCGAAGGAACCCCTAAAGACTTGGTGAAAAATCCAAAATCACTAATCGGAAAATATTTAACTCCTACGACTTAAAAAGTGAATACTTGATTATGGCTAATATAAAAGAATTAGAAACCATTGATGCAGAATCGGTGGATATGAATCCAGATAAATTGAGAGAGCTGGATGTCGCCTTGAATTTTCAACTAGGTATTATTAAAGGAATCGCGATTTTGCGAAAAGGTGGCATTGTGTTTGAAAAATATTTCAAAGGTTACCATGCTGAAAATACTCATCATCTCACTTCAGTAACACAAAGCGTTACTTCCGCTTTAGTGGGAATAGCCATTGATAAAGGATATATAAAAAGCGTCGATCAACCAATACTGGATTTTTTTCCAGAAGCGGAATCCAAAGCCAGTGATATGTTAAAGCGACATCTGACAATCAAACACTTACTTACCATGACTGCACCCTATTCTTGGAAAAAGAGTGAGCCATTAGATAGGTTGAGAAGGCAAAAGAATTGGACGATGTTTATGCTTGAAATGTTGGGACAAAAAGGTCAGCTTGGGGAGTTTCAATTCAATATGTCTAATGCCCACCTTCTTTCAGCGATTATTACGCGGAGTACGGGACTATCAACCCGAGAATTTGCCAATAAATCATTATTTAGTCATTTAGGGGTGAAAGAGATCGTTGACCAGCAGATGAAATCCTTTTCTAAAGAAGAGGTCTATGGTGAAAATATTACCGGTTGGATAAAAGATCCTCAAAATATCAATACCGGAGGCTGGGGGCTGTGTTTAACTCTGCGGGATATGCTTCGTTTGGGATATTTGTATTTGAATAAAGGCCAATGCAATGATAAGCCGATCATTTCAGAAAACTGGATAACTGAATCGCTAAAACAGCATACGGAAGATTGTGGCTATATGTGGTGGCTTAGAGAAGATAAGGGGATTAACACTTTTCTTGCGGCAGGCATAGGCGGAACTTATCTCTATTGTGTTCCCGAAAAGGATCTGATAGTGGCAATCGTATCGAAAGTCGACAAGATGATAATCGACAGGTGGGAACTCATGGCGGATTATATTATTCCATCAATTACAGACAGTTAATATTTTCGTCGTAAATAAAATATCCCTTCTGCGATTCATTCCACCAAAAGGCAAGAAGGTTTTACCGCCATGAACTGTCTAACAAAACGTTTTAGGTTGGGATAGGTGCTGTTCGGGCAGGTACTATAAAGTGAAAAATATAATGGATATTTTGCTCTCGATAACATGTCGATTAGACGCTTTTTTGCGCTAGAGAAAAAATAACATCACTATTTAAAAAATAAACTTAAAGAGAAATCTATGTCAAATTTTCAAGAAAAATTGCAAAAAGGCATGTTTGAAGGTCCAATCATGCCAATAATTATAAAAATAGGGATTCCCATTCTCATTGGTCACTTATTAAATTATGCTTACTTAATCATAAATACCTATTTTATTTCATTGATCAATCCTACTTCTTCAGCCCCGTTGGCGGGAACCGGTCTTTTATTTCCATTATTTTTTGTCTTTGAAGCTATCGCCTCAGGTTTAGCCGTTGGACTCAGTACCACAACGGGGCGATTGATCGGCGAAAAAAGATTTAATCATTATCAAAATCTAGGTGTTACAGGTGTCGTCATCGCTTTACTGCTAACCGTGCCATTTATGATTATGTGTTATGCTTTTGGCCCACAAATTATTAATTTATTATCAGGTGATAAATTAAGCCTAGAAGCAACAGTCTATAGTCTACAGTTTTTATATTCATTAGCCCCAGGTTTACTGTTCATAATATTATTACAGGTTTATGGCGGTATTCTTATTGGCGAAGGCCTGACATATGTTACTGCAATATCATTTATGATTATGGTAACGCTCAATATCGTACTTGATCCGATATTGATATTTGTACTCGATATGGGGGTGGCTGGTGCAGGTTTAGCCACAACAATATCGTTATTTATGGCTTTTATCTATTTAATCCGCTTTATACACAAGGGAAAATCAAGAATTCCGTTAACATTTAACTTTGCTCACTTTAACGGAAAAATTGCCAGAGAAATCATACGGATTGGATTGCCTCAGTTTTTAATGACAGCCTCAACTTATATCATTATCGTTGCATATAACAAAATGATCACCAATACCTTTGATGAAAATGCAATGAATGCATGGACATTGGTTGGGAGAATTGATCAGATTTTAGTTATTCCGATGATTGCTATTGCTGGTGCAATGACGGTCTTTATTTCGCAAAATTATGGACGTAATCAACTTGATCGGATTAAAGAAGCTTTTAATCTAGGCTTAAGGGCAATAATGATACTATGTAGCATCATTGCAGCACTTTATGTATTACTTTCTCCTTGGTTATTTTCAATATTTACTTCAATACCCGAAGTGATTGATCTTGCCACAAAACAAGTGCTAATCGTATCATTTACATTTTGCTTTATGGCAATATCATGGATAATCGCATCATTCTTTCAAGCGACAGGAAAACCCCTACCTGCGGTAATTATCCTTTATATTAGAATGATCATTATTTTTTCTATAGGACTATATTTAGTCTATGCTCAAAAAATGGGAATGAATGGCATTTTTATCTCTATGGCAATCGGAAACCTACTTTCATGTTTATTGTCATTTTTGTGGGTGAAGAAAAGTCTGAAATCATTAAAATTCAAATCAATTTTGGAATAAGTTATTCTCGTCTATTGCTACGCTATTATCACAAACAATATTAAGCAAATAAGCTAAGTACAAAAGTTAATCAAGGAGAAGAAAGATATATTGTAAAAAATAATTGGGTAGATATTGAATATCATTATATTATTGGAAGAAAAGAATAGGGAAAAATTAATATCTATGAAGCACATCCCCGAATTAAAGTCGAAATTCAATCTATCCAATAAGATTATAAATGGATGACAATATGAAATTATTAAAGATTTTAATAATACTATTGCTATTAATTAAAGGTTTTACCCAAATTCTTATTTGTAAAGATGATCCTACTGTCTTTTTGGCGCTAAAATTCAATCCTCTTTCTGAAAATTATAATTATATTAATTATTTAAGTCACAATAGTTATTATGTTTTGTTTTCTGATGAAAATGAAATGATAGGACAAAATATCATTGATATGATTTATAAGATTCCTTTAATTCTTTATATTTCAGTTTTGCTTATATTATTTTTTTTAAAACATAAAAATACAAAAGAGAAAACCCTATAAAGCAATTTTTGCCACCTATTACTTTCTTGATATTTTTTTGCTTTTTATAAAGAGGTTAATGAACCACAATTATTAAGTAATGAAATAGAGAAACATTTACTAGAAAGAGGATTAGATAATTATGATATAACAGCTATCGTAACTTATAAAAAAGACATTAAAGAAATTTATTCTGATGATGATTTTAAGTTTAAACTGGATGCTTATTATTATTTATACCATTTCAAAAATAATCACTGAGTATTTGATAAAGCGGAAAAATGAGTTATAAATAGTCTTAACAGGTTGATTTAATAGTAAAAGGAAACAATTTTAAAATGAGAATATTATTACTGATTCTATTGTCTTTGGCTAATATAGCATGTAGTCAAAAAATAGAAAATCAATCAGCAGTGACTCAAACAATCCCACATTTTGATGCTACGGTTTATCAACTTATTGACCTTTTTAATAAAAAGAATTTTAAAGAAATTAACCAATATATTAATAAAGATATAGGTCTTTTCATTGTATATAATGGAAGTACCAGCCCAACAATGAGAAGAATTGAACAATTTAAATCGAATAATAAAATAATTGAAAATACAATACCGTCTTGGGTAGACGATGAATTGCTAGGGTTTTCAATATCTGGCAATCCTAAAATACAATATGAACAATATCCTACATTTGATCCATGTAGTGAAAAAGTCACTAAACTAGGTCTGTATGCCAATTCAAAAGAAAAAAATATTGAGGCTTTAAAAATAGCGCTTGGTTATTATCATTGGGAACTAAAACACTATCAATTTGAAAAAAACCCTGTTTGGGAGGAATATCAATCCATTGCCGATAAAATAGCCCCTAAAACAGTTAAAGTTGTCTATATAGAAAACTTTCCAGGTATAATACCGAATCATGAAAAAAATATTTTTATATTTTATCTAACCCAATTAGATAATAAATGGTATTTATCCATTCTAGATTTTTATACTATGGATTGCAGTGCATAAAATGCGTGGTAATAAAAAATATATCGGCAAAAATTAGACTAAATTCCTATAATACCAAAGATGGAGATGATGAAAATGAAAATAAACCGCACTACCATAAAAATTAAAAACTATTTGATTAGTTTATTTTTAGCAATTTTTTTACCATTCAGTTGTAATGCCTACGAAAATCAATATATAGATACAAAATTCGTCTATGAAGCACAATATGATCGAAATAATGATTATTTTAAATCAAAAGAGTTAGACATGCTTTTTAATCTTAATAATGAAGACTACTACCTACCAGATACTTTTGGTCTTGATGCAGAGTTTTATTATGTTCGACCGATATGTATTAAAGGTAATCTTAAAGATAATTATATTCTTTTATATGATAAAAATGACATTTTAAGAGATGTGCTCCCCGTTGCTAATAAATATGTATATTCTATTGATGTTCGATTAGAAAATAATAAAAATGGAATTTGTTTGGGGACATTTGATAAAGAAAATGATTTTTTTGAGATTGAAAAAATTTATGAAGTCACTAAGGAAATAAAATTAAAACCTTTATCAATTGAAACCAAAATATTGGACTGTCCTATACCTGCTGATTACAATACTGAGGATATTGTAGGAATGGAAGATTACTTCAAATATGGCGTATTACGCAATAGAAAATAATAGTTTTAAAAAAGAATTAGTTTTAAATAGTTTTATAGAAAATCAACATAAAAATCCTGAATAATGATATACCAATTTATTGCGACTAAATGATATATAATTATTCAGGATTTTTTTACTATGGATTGCCGTGCATAATATGCGTGATAATAAAAAAATATTCTGGCAAAAATTGTTAATATTCATAGTAACTTATCAATTAAAAATCCACCTAAAATAAAGAAGAAATAAATTCACTATTATCTGAAATCAGGTATATACTCTCCATAAATTCTGAAAACCGCACTCATATACTGCACTCGTTATTCTATACAAGCGTTTTTTAAAGTACGGGGAAACATTGTAAAAAATAAACAAGGAATATTGGCAATGAGATTGATAATAGTATGTTTCACCATCCTATTTATGATAGGTTGTAAGCAAATGGCGAATAGCCAACCGATTAATAAAAATAAAAAAGACGATCTTATTACCCAAATTATGCAAGCTCCGCTTGCCAGCCCGCCAATTGGTGATAAACATGTTTTATATCCTTTTGCTACACATTGGCAACATGCAGAAACAGAAAATGAACGTTCGGGGAGTGAAAAAGCTTTTTATGAATTGCTCAGAAATTTAAATAAGCAGTCCCAATCAGAACAATCCTATAAGATCACTTTAACTATTGAAAATTTAAAACAGGTTTTTAATATCCCATATGATATCTATTCTGATATTATTGATGATATTACAAAACAAGAGATTAAAGTTCATGTAGAGAAATTAGCTAGTTCGCCTCATTTTGATCTGTTTCTACTTACCACTGAATCCCTTGATTTAAAATGTAATCCTTGTGAATACGAATCTAAATTTACCCTACAAACCATTATTTCTATTTCTGCCGATAAAATTATAGATAAGTTGGTAGTAGCTTACAAATATGGAAGTGATATAGGCAGAAGTTATCGTTTTTTCTATTATAACAAGGAAAAAATAATTATTAGGGAACTTGAACGTGATGAGATAAATAGTTTTGCTTCTGAAATAACAACATATCAACTCTCCTCCCAAGGCAAATTTATCCGCTATTATGACGAAAATGGTCCATTTCAAAACCAAGAAGAGCAAGGCTTAGTTCAAAACCATACCCGCGAAGGTTTATGGATTGAAATGAAGCCAAACGGTTATACTCATAACAATACTTACTTAGAAGCTGAATATAAAAATGGTTTGCCCGTTAATATTTGGAAATTTTATCAATTAGAACAGCATTATAATGAACTGAATGAACCTATCTTATCCACCCGCAAAAAAGGCAAACTTTTGTACACAGAAACCTATAAAGACGGTGAACTTATCGAACGTAAATTTGTGGGACCATTGTTAATGGTGAAATAATTACAAAATTTTGCAGAAATAGAAAAATTTATGAAGTTAATGCTATTATCTGCCAGCTGGTTTTGATGCCGAACAGGTTGCCAAAGCTTCAGCCCAAAGTTTTTTTGTAGTTGAAGCAACTGCTTATCATGCTGCAACCGAAAGAGATCCGCAAAATATAGCTTTACTTTTTATTTGAAAAAAATGAGCATTTTTGCTAACCCTCATTTGAACCCGAAAAAATAGTAAATTGATAGAAAAATTGATAGATGTATATGGATAAGCGGTATACTAAAAAAATATAACATATTGATTTATAATCAAATAGAGACGTATAGATATGAGATGAAGTGGAAAGTTGGCTCCTCCAACTGGACTTGAACCAGTGACATACGGATTAACAGTCCGCCGTTCTACCGACTGAACTATGGAGGAACACTTGACTGTCAGAATATTAACGATCTATAACGATTATGTCAATCGTTAAAACACGAAATAAAACTAACTGCTCAGTGAGTAAACAAATAATACATCGCCTATGCTAAAATAAAGGGCTACGGTAAGAATAGCTAGAGTATGATTTATGAAAAAAAATATTTGTGTATTTTGTGGTGCCAGTGAAGGCAATCGTTTGGAATATCGAACAGCTGCAGAGCAACTCGGTAAAATTATAGCAAAACAAAATCGGCGATTAATTTATGGCGGAGGTAATAAAGGGCTGATGGGAATGATTGCTAATGCTGTTTTAGCTCATGGCGGTGAAGTCATCGGCATCATCCCTGAACGTTTAGTTAAAGCTGAAACTGCTCACCATGGCATTACCCGATTAGAAGTGGTCGACAATATGCATCAACGTAAAGCAAGGCTTGCAGAACTGGCTGACGGTTTTATCGCTATGCCAGGCGGTACCGGCACATTAGAAGAAATTTTTGAGGTTTGGACCGGTATGCAAATTGGTTATCATGAAAAACCGGTGGCATTATTTGATATTGCAAACTTTTGGCAACCTATGTTGAGTTTTTTAAAGCATGCTGTGCAAGAAGGGTTTATTCGGGAAAATTTTTATAACACATTAATTGTTAGTGATAACGCCGAATTTGTGTTGAAACAAATGGACGATTTCGTTCCGAAAGATTTACAACGCTGGGTAAAGAAATAAGTGAATATAAGAAAAAACGCCATCATCAGATGACGTTTTAATTTATGCTTTTTAAGCTGTCGTCGCTACAGCTTCTTTTTCTGGTGCTTTAATAGCTGCATAAGCAAGCCCTGCAATAACCGATCCAACAACAATGGATAACAGATAACCACCCACAGGTTTAACGACACCTGGAATTGCTAGAGCAAATAATCCACCGTGTGGTGTCATTAATGTTGAACCAAATGCTAATGCCATACCACCAGTAATTGCGCCACCTAGAATACAACATGGAATAACACGTAACGGATCACGCGCAGCGAAAGGAATTGCCCCTTCAGAGATAAAGCATAAGCCTAATACTAATGACGCCTTACCACTTTCTTGCTCAGCTTTAGCAAACTTTTTGCGAGCGATTAGCGTTGCAATACCCATTGCCAATGGAGGTACCATACCACCAGCCATCACAGCAGCCATTGGTGCATAAACATGCGCAGAAATTAATCCCGTACCAAAAGCATAAGCAACTTTATTAATTGGTCCGCCCATATCTGTACACATCATACCGCCTAACACTGCACCTAAAATAACAGCATTAGCCGTGCCCATTGAATTTAACCAGTCTGTTACCTCACCCATTAACCAAGCAATAGGTGTACCAACAATAAACTGCATGACAAGCCCTGTCGCTAATGTTGCCAATAGTGGCACAATTAAAATGGGTTTTAAGGCTTCCATACTTTTTGGTAGGGGAAGGTATTTAGCGATTAATAATGCAAAATATCCAGCAAAGTAACCAATGATAATACCACCTAAAAATCCTGCACCTGTTGAGACCGCAAGCAATCCTCCGACCAGACCAGGCGCAAGTCCAGGTCTATCCGCAATTGAATAAGCGATATAGCCAGCCAGTAATGGCACCATAAGCGAAAATGCCAAGCCTCCAATTTGCGCTAAATGTGGTTCACCAACTAATTTTTGTACACCGTCAATGTTTTCAAATGAACCCAAAGCAAAAGAAAGTGCGATGATCAATCCACCGGCAACAACCATTGGTAACATATAAGAAACACCAGTTAGAAGATGTTTATAAAAACTTTTCTTCTCATTGCTTGATTTAGCCGATGCTGAAGTTGATGAAGGTTGATAAACCGTTGCCTCTTCGAATGCTTTATCAAACTCTTGCGCAGTCTTTTTGAGCGCTGGGCCAGTTTTTGTTCGATACAATTTTTTACCCGCAAATTTACTTAAATCCACATCGATATCGCAAGCAGCAATCACAATATCTGCTGAGGCGACTTCTTCTGGTGTGAGTTCGTTACCAACCCCAACTGATCCTCGCGTTTCAACTTTACACCACCAACCACGTTTTTTAGCTTCTTCTTCAATCGCTTCGGCAGCCATAAAAGTATGTGCCACTCCAGTTGGACACGCTGTTACTGCAACAATACGTTTTACAGCTGTATTAGAGGTAGGCGCTGAATCACGTTGAGCTGATTTTTCAAAAACAACCGCTTTACTTTGTGCTTCTGTTAGAATTTGTTTTGGGTTTGCATATAACGCATTAATATCTTCTACCACATAAACTTTTTTACCAATGACAGATTTATCATTAATTTCACCAGTCCCGATAGCAATAATCGCATCTGCAGACTCTGAATTATCGATTACATTAAAATTCATCGAATTAGCAGCCAATGCGAGTTCCGCTCTGGCTAAACGTCCATTTACAGGACCAGTATTACTACCTTCAACAATATAAATATTCATGCAAACTCCTAACCAGCATTTATTTCAATTTTGCCTAGCATATCAGTTACAGCTTGGCGATCCGAAATCCCCACACCCGCTTGTCCAACAGACAAAGCAGCAACACTTGATGCAAATACCAGGGTATCTTTAATCGATTGATTTGTTATTAATCCATACATGATTCCAGCAACCATTGAGTCACCAGCACCGACCGTACTCACTACTTGACATTTTGGTGGTTTAGCCAACCATGCTTCATGTTGAGTCACCCACAAAGCGCCTTTACTTCCTAGTGAAATCACAACATTTTCAACGCCACCTTTTACTAATTCCATCGCCGCTGTTTTAATTTCATCTAATGTCGTTAATTTACGTCCGACCCACATTTCAAGCTCTTTATCATTTGGTTTGATTAACCATGGCTTAGCTTTCAATCCAGCGACTAACGCATCTCGGCTACTGTCAAACACTACTTTTGGGCAGATCTGTTTAACTCGCTCCATCCATTGTGTAAATTTATCAAGTGATACGCCGGCAGGTAAACTGCCACTTATTGCGACCATATCAATATCTTTTAACCATTCAAGAGAACTTGTCACAAAACGTTGCCAATCATGCTCAGTAATTGTAAAGCCTGAAAAGTTTAGATCCGTCACTTCGCTATTTTCTTCAGTCAATTTGACATTAATGCGTGTACGGCCTTCTACAGTTTGGAATTTGTCGACTACATTTAATGAATTAAATAATAGATTAAAACCATCTCGGTTTTCTTGACCTAAAAAACCACCAACAGTTAATTTTATATCTAGATCAGACAATACTTTAGCAACATTAATCCCTTTGCCAGCGGCAAGTAAAGCATTTGTTTGAACTAAATTTACATCACCCAACTCGACTTTTGGACAAAATCCTAATAAATCATAAGCAGGATTTAAGGTGATTGTTGCAACACGATAATTCATTATTCTGTTCCCTCACCAAGTCCGCTTTCAATTGCTTTACCGATAGCATCAAGTGCTTGCTCAGCATCATCACCGACCGCAGTAAATTGCAAACGGCTGCCTTTTTTGGCTCCAAGTGCAACGATTTTCATTAAGCTGGTAGCACTTACTGGCTCCCCTTTTCCATCAAGATTCGCAACAGTTACTTTGCTATTAAACTCTTTAACCAATTTAACTAATACTGAAGATGGACGAGTATGTAAACCATTTTCGTTAGGCACGATAAATTCACGAGTTAAAGCTTGGTTTGAATCCGATGCTGATGACGTTGCTGAGTTAGCTTGTTCAGTTTGAGAATTATCGATAGTTGAAGGCAAGTCATCTGTCATCAGTAAATTGATTAATTTATCCGTGCTTGCCGATAACATTAAATCTAACTTTTCATAAAATGCTAAACGTGCAATACGATCAATAACCTCAGACATTGCATTATCAACAACCGACATCGTGATAAGTAATTTTACCGGTTTATTATCTTCATTTACGTTGCTTATTGTACGACTAATCACAATCGCATTTTTTAGATTGCCTTCTTTGCTATCGTTCAACCAAACCCCACTACCTAGATAAGTTGGTTTATTATCCAGCACATGAGTGATAAAAGCCGTATTTACAGCATTTTGTTGTTTTAAGCGTGATGCATTTAACGCTTGTAAAATGGCTAAACTATCAGCATTGATATCCAATAAAAGTGATGATTCATTCATTGAAAATTGGCTGTCTTCTTGTTCTGTTTTTCCGGTTAAAATAGCAAGTGCTTCATCTGCTGTTTTAATATTTTTGATTCGTTCTTCAACACCGTCAGCACCTAAAACATGCGTCAATTGACGAAGTAACTCTAAATGTTCATCAGAACTAGCGGCGATACCAATAGCGACATAAGCTTTTTCACCATCATCACCCCATTCAACACCTTCAGGAAAACAAAAAACTTGAACCCCCGTCTTTTTAACTAAATGACGAGTGGTGGTAGTGCCATGTGGAATAGCAAGGCCAATACCCAGATAAGTGGCAGCTTGCGCTTCACGTTCAAGCATTCCATTTACATATCCTTCTTCGACAAAACCGGCACTAGTTAATGCTGCCGCTACTTTTTTTATCGCTTCTGTTTTATTAGTAGCGTGTTCATTTAAATGTATATCTTCTTTAACTAAATGAAACATAGAATAAATACCTCTGGGTTAAAAATATTGGGTCGACTAAAATGACTCATCTATAAATCCATTTAATGATTTTTATTGAATCGTTTCAGCAATAATGAATAAATTAAAATTATTTATCCAATAAATTATAACTATCAATAACAAATATGTGATCGAGATCTAATTTTTTGATCTTAATTTATTTATTATAAATGCAAAATAGATTTTAGACATTTTTTGTTATTTAGTTACATCATTTTGCTACCTTTAGTGTAAGGTATTTTTCATTAATTTCTAAGTCAAGTATTTCAGCCTTCATAAAACGTTAAACATGTCCAAGCAATAATATTATAGCGTTTTTAATAATACATCATGCAACAACCGAGCCAGTGACAAGCTTCCAAGTTTTTTTATTTTTCGTATTTACTCATACGTTGACGGCTCAAACTGCCACGGTAAATTAATTGTCTTGGGATCATAGTAGTACCTGATTGATAACTTTGCTGATTCAAACAATTTTGGAGTAATGTGATAGTCAACTCCACTATTTCTTTATGATCCTGAGAAAGTGAAATCACTTTACAGGGCAAAAAATCGAGTAATTCATTATCGCCAAACGTTGCAATAGTTAATGATTCAGGTAAATGACCAAATTTTCTTAATATGGCATCAATTGTACCTTGAAGAAGTGAAAATGAAGTTGCAAAAATACCATTTGGTAATTCATGATTGTTTAACCAATGACTAAAAGCCGTATCAGCATCTTGTCGGCTATAATTATTAGCATATAAAAAATCAACATCGTTACAATTTTTTAATGTTACCGCGTTAAACCCTTCAAGACGATGCTGACTTACCGATAAATTAGGTAGAGCACCAATATAAATGACTTTGCCTTGAACAAAATGGTTAAATGTTTGGGCAAGTGCTTTCGCATCTTGTTTATCTGCACCAACAATATTTCTAAATTTTTTACTCGATAATGTTCTGTCTAATGCAAATAGAGGAATCTTAAAATTTTCCCAATCATCATAAAACGCATAGTCTGAATCCGTAACAAAAGACGATGACAGAATTAAAGCGTCCACCCTTCTTTGTTTTAAATGTGCAATGCATTCTTTTTCAATTTCTGGATTATCGTCAGAACAGGATAAAAGTAGTTGATATCCTTCTTTTCTGACGAGTTGCTCTAAATAACTGGCAATGCGGGTATAACTACTGTTTTCTAAATCGGGGATAATAATACCAATAGTTCTTGTTTTACCTGCTCGAAGTCCTGCAGCAACAGCATTAGGCTGATATTTGTGCTTTTTAACAATTGCCATCACTTTAGCAATAGTTTGATCACTTACTCGATATTTTTTCGCTTTTCCGTTTATTACGTAGCTTGCAGTCGTTCTTGACACACCAGCTAAAAGTGCAATTTCCTCTAACTTCATCACTGTTATCTCGGCAAATGGCGTGTCTTTTTTTTAGCATGGAAAGAAGGAATTAGCAAATATTAATTTACTTTAACTTGTTTATTATTTGCAATATTTTACGCTTAAATAACATACGACAATCTACATTAATAATATACAGCGATATGTTGTCCTTGGATGGTTTCAATGCTAACCGGCGTATCAAAAATATCTTCTAAAATAGCTGAATTCATAATCTGTGTTGGAGTTCCTTGATAGACCAGTTCCCCATTTTTCATCGCTAAAATATAGTCCGAATAGACTGATGCAAAATTGATATCGTGAATAACAATGACAATGGTTTTACCAAGTTCATTCGCAGCACGTCGTAACTGTTTCATCATCGAAACTGCATGCTTCATATCCAAATTATTTAACGGTTCATCAAGTAACACATATTCAGTATTTTGACAAAGCACCATCGCGACATATGCTCGTTGTCGCTGTCCGCCAGATAACTCATCTAAAAAACGATCTTTAAACTCAGTTAAATTTAAAAAATCCAATGCTCGATGAATATGCTGATAATCATCAGCATTTAAACGCCCTTTTGTATGAGGATAACGCCCGAATCCGACCAGTTCAAATACGGTAAGCCTACTGGTAAAGCGATTTTCTTGTCTTAATACCGAAAGATGAGTAGCTAATTTATCACTCGGCGTTTCAAACACATCCATGTCTTGAATTTTAACGTTTCCTTCATCAGCGTTCAAAAGTCGACTTATAATCGAAAGTAAAGTTGATTTTCCAGCGCCATTAGGCCCAATGATTGCTGTTACTCCCCCTTGTGGAATGGTGGCGGTAACATTTTTTAAAACCGAAAGGGTTTGGTATTTTTTATTAATATTATCAATTTGTATCACATCGGTACCTTTTTCAATAATAAGAAGATAAACAGACTACCACCAATAAACTCTATGACGACCGTAATGGCGCCAACCATATTCAAAACATGCTCTAAAAACATTTGTCCACCCACCAGAAAAATCACGCCAAGTAAAAAGGTCGTGGGAAGTAAAAATCGATGTTGGCTTGAGCGACTTATGCTATAAGCTGAATTTGCTATCAGTAGACCAAAGAAGGTAAATGGTCCCACCAATGCGGTTGAAATTGCAACTAATATCGAGACTAAAAGTAAAATAATTGTCACGCTTTGATGATAATTAACGCCCAGATTAATAGCGTTATCACGTCCTAAAGCCAAAACATCAAATTGAAAACGCATTCTCCATAAAAATAGTCCGATACATATTGCAATAATGAATGAAAAAATAATTAAGATGGGATCAGCCCGAGTGAACGTAGCAAAAATTCGACTTTGCAGAACAGCAAATTCAGTTGGTGTCATTAACCGTTGTAATAAGTTTGCAAAACTGCGGAAAAGTGTGCCCAGAATAATCCCAATTAATAATACTAAATGAAGATTTTGCTTAAATTTTGTGAATAAACCTTTATATAACAATAGAGAAAATAAGATCAGTAAAAGCGATTCAACGATAAATTTGCCCATAATACCGATGTAAGGAATACCTTGCACATCGATAAAGAAAATGACAATTGTTTGAATTAAGACAAATAAAGATTCAAACCCCATTATCGACGGCGTTAATATGCGATTATGGGTCACGGTTTGAAAAAGGAGTGTGGATGTTGCAGCCGAAAAAGCAACTAATATCATCGTCAACACTATCCACATACGATGAGTCAAAATATACCTAATATTCCCTTTTAGATTAAAGGTCATAAAAAAGATGATACAAATAAGCGCTATACTCAATAATAGCAAAATTCTTTTTTGACTGGAACGATAGTGTTTTGAACTAACTAGCATGTTTTTTTCGACTTAATAATATTAAAAAGATTACGGCACCGACAATACCAAGAATTACACTGACAGGGATTTCAAATGGATAGCGAATTAAACGTCCAATAATATCGCAAATTAATACCAATCCCCCACCAAATAAACAGACCCAAGGAATGGTTTTACGCACATTATCACCGAATAACAAGCTGACAATGTTGGGGACGATTAATCCTAAAAACGGTAATACACCAACCACCACAACTACAATACCGCCAATCAATGCTATGACAATTAGTCCAATTATCATGACTCGACGATAATTAAGTCCCACATTAACCGAAAAATCTCGACCTAACCCCACGACTGTAAACTGATCTGCACTCCAGCATGCTACCAATGTCAAACCACAAACTAGCCACAATAGTTCATAACGACCTTGTAAAATCCCAGAAAAATCACCTGATTGCCATCCATAAAGCGATTGCAATAGATCATAATACATGGCAAAAAATGTGGTTACAGCACTGATTATCGCGCCTAGCATAATCCCAATAAGTGGAACCATTAGTGCTGATTTGAGAACAATTTTATGGGATATTATCATAAAAAGAATCGTACCCATCATCGCAAATAAACTTGCAACCACCATTTTGATCATGACACTTTGTTCGGGCGCGAATACCATCATGATGAGTAAACCAAGACTGGCTGATTGGGTGGTGCCAACAAGGGTAGGCTCCACAAAGCGGTTTTGTGTTAATAACTGCATCACTAAGCCAGCGACACTCATTGCACTACCGGCTAACAATAACGCTAACGTTCTTGGCAAACGACTGACAAAAAAGATCTGCTGCATATTTGTATTGGTGAAAAGTTCATGTAAATTGACATGCCCTGCACCAATAAACAAACTTATTGCAGTCAAAATTAATAAAATAATGATGCCTGCAATAAAATATAACGACAACTTCATGTTTTTTTTTATTGATTAGTCGATGATTCTTGTAGTGCTTCTGCTATTTGATCCATTAAACGACTATACGTTTGAATCCCGCCTGCGATATACATCGATGTTGAATCAAGATAAACAATATGATTGTGCTGCCATGCTGCCGTTTTTTGAATTAATTCATTATTTAATACTTGTTGTGCTGATTGGGCTTCTTTATTACCAATGGCATTATCTCTATCTAACACAAATATCCATTCGGGATTAGTACTTAAAATGAATTCAGAAGTAACACTATTCCCATGACGACCGGCTTCTTGGAAAGTGGTTGCTGGCTGGAAACCTAACACATCAAAAACAAATCCAAAACGTGATTTAGGGCCATATGCAGACATTTTCCCACCGTTAATCATAATCACTAATGCTGAACCGGCTGTACTGGTTTTAGGTTTAAGTTGATCTATTTTTTGATTAAAGTCTTCAATCAATTTAGATGCTTCTTTCTCTTTTTCAAAAATCCAACCTAATTGACGAGTTCGCTCAGTTAAACTCGCTAAGAAGTTATTGGAATCAATATCTAAGGAGATTGTTTCTGCTAATTTTTCCAACTTTGGATAGGCATCTGTTGCTCGTCCACCTGCTATAATTAAGTCAGGATTGATAGAGCTAAGTACTTCGTAATTTGGCTCAAACAAAGTCCCAATGTTAGTATAGGACTTATCACTATATTTAGATAAGAAATCAGGTAAATGGACATTTGATTGTGGTACTGCTGAGACTGGAATATTCAATGCATCAATAATATCAAGAGTTGCAACGTTAAAAACAGCTACTTTTTTGGGAACAGACTCAAAAAGTGCTTCGCCTTGAGCGTGTTTAATTACCAGAGCATCTTTCTTAATATCGGAATAATCTGGTTTTTGGTTATTCTTATTATCACACCCAACAACTAACAGCAATACAGCAAACAGTACTGTAATTTTAACTTTGATAAATGAATACATATGAACTCCTGATTATTGTTTAGATAAAAATAACACAAATATAAATAATTCTCATTTGCATTAAATTGTATCTAAAAACAACTCAGTGTTCAATAAACTTTAAAGAATATCTAAAGTCAGTGTTAAATGATTAGAAAACGTTTTTTTACATAGCGTTATGTCAAAATTTTATAGATTAATTAGCCAATATCACTGTCATTTTTATTTGAAAACTCTTTTAACTTTCTGGTTAAAGTATTACGCCCCCACCCTAATAAATTTGCTGCTTCTTGTTTATGTCCTCGGGTAAAATTAAGTGCGCAATTTAATAAAATACGCTCTACTTCTGTCACTGCCTCAGTTAAAATGCTCGATTTTCCTGCGACAAGCGATTGTTTAGCCCATTGTTCCAGTAAAAATTGCCAATCCATTGCAACTTGAGAGTCGTTTAATGTCAAACTTATATCATTACGACCAACCAAAATTTTAGGCATCGGAAATTGTAATAGCTCTGGTGGTAGATCTTGCACTAAAATTTCTTTACTAGAAGACATGACTGTCACCCAACGACAGGTATTTTCAAGCTGTCTTACATTGCCCGGCCAATTAAATTTACATAGAACACTCATCGCTTCGGGACTAAAAACTTTACTTTCAACGCCTAACTCTTTAGCCGTGGTATATAAAAAATGCTCTGCAATTTTCGGAATATCTTGAGCACGATCACGTAATGGAGGCAATAAAATACGGATTACATTTAAGCGATGAAACAAATCATCCCGAAATTTGCCTTCGCGCACTCTTGCTTCTAAATCTTGATGCGTTGCGGCAATAATTCTGACATCAACTTTTACAGGGGAATAACCACCAATACGATAAAATTGTCCTTCGGCAAGGACTCGAAGTAACCGTGTTTGAACATCAAGAGGCATATCACCGATTTCATCTAAAAATAAAGTTCCACCATTAGCCTGTTCAAATCGTCCATGCCTGATTTGTGCAGCCCCAGTAAACGCCCCTTTTTCGTGTCCAAACAGTTCCGATTCAATCAGATCTTTGGGAATCGCTGCCATATTAAGTGCGATAAAAGGTGAATGTGATCGAGGGCTATGAGTATGCAACGCTTTTGCGACTAACTCTTTACCTGTACCTGATTCACCATTAATCAGCACACTAATAGAAGATTTTGATAAGCGTCCAATAATCCGAAATACCTCTTGCATTGAAGGTGCTTCACCTATAATGCCTGTTGATGCTTTTGCCGTAACATGAGTACGCTGATGATTTGGTACTTGTAAATGTTGAGACTGTGCAATAGCACGTTCAACAAGTTGAATCATTTCATCCACATCAAAGGGTTTGGGAATATAATCAAAAGCGCCTTTTTGGTAAGCATTGACAGCAGCATCTAGATCAGAATGCGCTGTCATAATAATGACAGGCAAATGGGGGAATTGTGCTTTGATATAATTAAGTAATGATAGACCATCGATGCCAGGCATTTTAATATCAGAAATTAGTACAGCTGGTTTGGATAGTTGATTAGTCAAAGCTTCGATCACATCTTGACCGTTTGCAAAACTAATACAATTAAAATGCGCATTGGTAAGTGCTTTTTCTAATACCCAACGAATTGAACTATCATCATCAACAACCCAAACATTCATTTTAAATTACCTCATTGTTTGATTGGCAAATAGACAGAAAATTCAGTGTGTCCAGGCCAACTATTGAATTCAATTTTACCATGATGTTGATCAACAATATTATGTGCAATAGAAAGACCGATTCCTGTCCCACCTTCATAACCGCTTACCATAGGATAAAAAAGTGTATCTTGAATATGAACAGGTACCCCCGGTCCATTATCTTCAATATCAATACGTGCACATAGTCGATAACGTTGTCCATGCAATGTAACTTGAAAGGCAGTTCTCGTTCTGATTGTTATCGTACCTGTTTTCGTACCAATAGCCTGTAAAGCATTTCGCACAATATTTAAAATAACTTGTTCGATCTGCTCTGAATCATGGATAAATTCTGGCAAACTTGGATCATAATCCCGTAAAATAGTCACATTTAATGGTTTTTCGATGCACAATAACGCATAGGTTCGCTCAATCGCTTGATGAATATTTTGTACTTTTTGGTGCAAGCGTTGCTGTGGTCCCAATAACCTATCTACTAGATTTCTTAATCTATCTGCTTGTTCAATAATAATCTGCGTATAATCTTGCAACTCATTTTTTGGTAATTCTCGTGATAATAATTGTGCAGCACCTCGAAGCCCACCTAATGGGTTTTTAATTTCATGTGCTAGCCCTCGCACAAGTTCACGAGCAGCACTTTGTTGAGCTTGTTGTAACTGTTCTTGGCTTAACCGTTTATGATTATTTAAAGGCGCCATTTCAATTAAGATCTGTTCATTACTTAAGGGTTGTGCCGTTAACGATAAGATATGCAATTCATTATTCACTACCAAATTCACTTCAGTATCCGTAAAACCTTGATTTTTGGATAATGAACTTTGCATTAACTCGAAATCTAAAGAATGGTAACTCAATAAATCAGGAAGATAACTATCTAATAACTTTTTGGGACTTTGTGCTAATAGCTGTTGGGCAGCGGTATTGGCGTAAACAATATTGAGATTTTTATCAAGTAATAAAATACTTGTAATCATCGAGTTGAGAACAAGATCAGCATCAGATTCACTATCAAATGTCATCGTCGGTATTCCGTCCTCATTAAAATCCACCGCTTTAGACGGTGGATTAACTGTTTAAATTTTAGATAAATTTATAAACTATAGTAAAGTTCAAATTCAACTGGATGTGGTGTCATACGTACACGATCAACATCTTGACGTTTTAAATCAATATACGCATCAATCGTATCATTAGTGAAGACATTCCCACGCGTTAAGAAGTCACGATCAGCATCTAATGCATTAAGCGCTTCTTCAAGTGAACCTGCCACTTGTGGAATTAATTTAGATTCTTCCGGTGGTAAATCATATAAGTTTTTATCCATTGCATCGCCAGGATGAATTTTGTTGATAATACCGTCTAAACCAGCCATTAACTGAGCAGCAAAAGATAAATATGGATTACCAGCTGGATCAGGGAAACGAACTTCAATACGGCGTGCTTTCGGGCTAGTTACAACCGGAATACGAATTGAAGCAGAACGGTTACGAGCAGAATACGCAAGCATAACAGGCGCTTCATAACCCGGTACTAAACGTTTATATGAGTTTGTTGCAGGGTTAGTAAATGCATTGATAGCTTTAGCATGTTTAATAATACCGCCAATATAGAATAATGCCATTTCAGAAAGCCCAGCATATTTATCACCGGCAAATAAGTTAACTCCATCTTTAGCTAAAGATTGATGGCAGTGCATGCCTGAACCATTATCGCCAAACATCGGTTTCGGCATAAATGTCGCTGTTTTACCATAAATATGCGCTACATTTTGCACAACATATTTATAAATTTGAACTTCATCCGCTTTTTTAGTTAATGTATTGAAACGACAAGCAATTTCATTTTGTCCTGCAGTTGCCACTTCATGGTGATGAGCTTCAACAACTAAACCAAGTTGTTCCATAATTAAACACATCTCTGAGCGGATATCTTGCGATGAATCAACCGGAGGAAGTGGGAAGTAACCGCCTTTTACGCCTGGGCGATGACCTTTGTTACCTTCTTCATATTTTGTGCCTGAATTCCAAGCGGCTTCAATATCATCAATGTGAACAAAACTACCTGACATCGGTGAACCAAAACGAACATCATCAAATAAAAAGAATTCGGGTTCTGGTCCAAAAATAACGGTATCAGCAATACCTGAAGATTTTAAAAACTCTTCAGCACGTTTTGCGATTGAACGTGGATCACGATCATAACCTTGTAATGTTGCAGGTTCGAGTACATCACAACGGAGATTTAATGTTACATCTTCAAAAAATGGATCAATAACGGCACTTGAAGCATCAGGCATTAATACCATATCCGATTCATTAATCCCTTTCCAACCAGCAATTGAAGAACCGTCAAACATTTTACCGTCTTCAAAAAAGTCAGCATCAATTTGACTAACGGGTATCGTAACGTGTTGCTCTTTACCTTTGGTATCAGTAAAACGCAAATCGACAAATTTAACATCATTTTCTTTAATTAGTGTTAATACTTTTTGTATAGACATGTATCTTCTCCGTTGAGGACAAATAATTGTTCAGTTCGTAAGGCATTCTTGCCAAGTTATTTTCTTTTATGCAAATATGATGCCAAGTTTTAAGTCACGTTTTTCTAGTGAATTTACGGGTTAAATAGTAACACAAATAGCATTGATGCACCAAAATAATGCATAAAAACACTTAGAATGCACCAATAAAAGGCGTTGCACATTTATTTTGCTAAAAAGATGTCGTTCACGCATTCAATCATCCTTGTAATAATCAAAAACTCAATAAGAATCTTCTCAATTTAACGCTCGATAATTTGGGGAACAACAAGATTTTCTTATAGGTACTGTATTTCAGTGCATAATATCGCTATAATCTCTTCTTATATTGAAAAACTAGGTAATTATAAAAGTATGGACTTTATTACACTCGAAATTATACCTTTTGTTAAAAATCATATTTTACTTTCTTTAGGTTGGATTGTACTTTTTATTGCAATCATTGTATTAACCATCAAAAGTAAGTTATCAAAAGTTAAAATCATTAATAATGCTCAAGCAATCAATCTGATTAATAAACAAAATGCTAAAATCATTGATTTGCGATCAGCTGATAGTTTCAAAAAGGGGCATATTACCGATTCCCTGAATATACTCCCCATTGATATCAAAAATGCGAGTGCAAATTCTATTGAAAAACATAAAGAAAATTTTGTTATTTTAGTTGATGATAATGGTCTATCATCAGCCGGTATCGGTGAAATACTAGTTAAACAAGGTTTCTTGAATGTTTTTGCATTAAAAGATGGCATTGCAGGATGGAATGGCGAAAATTTACCATTAGTTAGAAAATAAAACTATATTAAAATAAGGTTAGATCATGACAGAACAAAACAATACACAACAACCAGAAACACAATTTGCAATTCAACGTATTTATACAAAAGATGTTTCATTTGAAACCAATAATGTACCTGAAGTTTTTACCAAACAATTTCAACCAGCCATGAATGTTGAATTGAATACATCATCTCAATCCTTAAATGATGATGTTTATGAAGTCGCATTACGCATTACAGTAACAATGAAGTCACAAGACGAAGTTGCCTATATTTGTGAAGTAACGCAAGCAGGTATTTTTTCACTCGTTGGATTCAATGATGCACAGTTACAACACTGTTTAGGTGCTTACTGTCCGAATATTTTATTCCCGTATGCACGAGAAACAATTTCTAACTTAGTCATTAAAGGTTCTTTCCCACCAGTTAATTTAGAACCGGTTAACTTTGACGTGTTATTTATGAACTATCTTCAACAGCAACAACAATCAGTTGAAGAAGAATCAACAGAAACATTACAATAATCATTGTGATTTAATCTAGAACGATAAATCTAACGGTTAATTATGGAAAAACATGCTGTTGTCACAGTAATCGGTGCAGGTTCTTACGGAACCTCTTTAGCTATTTTACTTGCACGTAATGGTCATCAAACATTATTGTGGGGACATAATTCACACAAAATGATGGCTTTACAGCATGACAGGCAAAATAAACAATTTTTGCCTGATATTCCTTTTCCTGAATTACTGCACATTGAAAGTGATCTGCAAACAGCTGTTTCAGCGTCACCAATCTTACTCATAGTGGTACCTAGCCATGCTTTTGGTACTATTTTAAAGCAAATAAAACCCTATTTACGCAAAGATAGTAAAATTGTTTGGGCAACCAAAGGACTTGAGGTCAATACCGGACGTTTATTGCAAGATGTCGCCAGAGAAATTTTAGGCAATCAAATCCCCCTAGCTGTCATTTCAGGCCCTACTTTTGCTAAAGAAGTTGCCTCAGGTTTGCCAACGGCGGTAACAGTTGCTTCAACGGATGATGATTTTTTAACTGAGTTACAAAATTTATTTCATTGTAGTAAAAGTTTTCGGGTCTATAGCAGTAAAGATTTTATTGGGGTGCAACTTGGTGGCGCCATTAAAAATGTGATTGCGATAGGAGCAGGATTGTCTGATGGGCTGGGTTTTGGTGCGAATGCAAGAACAGCGTTAATCACACGTGGACTGGCTGAAATGATGCGATTGGGCGAAGCGCTTGGTGCAGATCCTGCAACGTTTATGGGCATGGCTGGACTTGGTGATCTTGTATTAACCTGTACGGATAATCAATCACGAAATCGACGTTTCGGTATTTTGCTGGGACAAAATAAATCTATTCAAGAAGCACAAGATATTATCGCACAAGTTGTCGAAGGATTTAAAAATACTAAAGAAGTTTGGACACTTGCAAAACAATATCATGTGGATATGCCAATCACTGAACAAATTTATAAAGTACTATACGAGCATAAAGATCCTAAACAAGCGGCAATGACCTTACTCGGACGATCACAGAAAGAAGAACTAAAAAGTTAATTTTTAATACCGTTATATCATCACTTTGTATTAACGCTATTAAATAACGTTGTAATTAAAATGAGCTATTCTTTCTAATCTTTAGCTTATATATTTGTTCCAATACCCTTTTCTTTTGCTTTTAGATAAATATCATATCCAACATAAACATCGAGAACGGCTGTTCCCACCGTTTTAAATAATGTGATTTGCTCATCGTTTTGGCGACATTTTTGCGAATCAGTAACTAATTCACCCAACTCAAAAAAATCATTTTTTGATACACGTTTCTGGTTAATTGGATCAATAATATCCCCTGCTTCGGCAAAAACGCCCTCTTTAGTATCAAGTACACGAATGTCCGCTTTTTCAACAATATTACTTGGTATTTCATGCATTTCAGGGGTATATGCACCCACACCATTAATATGAGTACCAGGCTTAACGATATCACCATTAAATGTGACCACTTTAGATGTTGTCACTGAGGTGATAATATCTGCTTGACCAATGTCTTCATCAAAATTTTGCGAAAAATAGAGATTGGCTGAAAAATGTGAAAAGTGTTTTTTCATCGCTTCCGTAAATTGTTTCGCTTTTTGTTCATCGATATCGTAAATAGCTATATCAGTCAGATCCCGAACGGTTAACATGGCTTCTAATTGTGATACTGCCTGACCTCCTGTTCCAATTAATACTGCTCGTCGAGCATTTTTTCTTGCTAAAAGATCGGTTGCCGCACCTTGTACCGCCCCTGTACGAAGTTGAGTTACAAAAGTACCATCTAAAATGGCACAAACTTCCCCAGTTAAAGGATCTAACATCATCACTTGCGCTGGTACGGAGGGTTTACCCAATTTAGGATTATCCGGAAATACAGACACAATTTTAATGCCAACAATATCCTTACCTTTTATATGCGCGGGCATAAATAAACTTTGCCCTTTCTGCATATCAAAATTGATACGTAAAGGCACTTCACTATCTCCTTGGGTATAGATTTTTAAAGCTTGTTTATCTGCCTCAATGGCATCTTTCATACTATAAACATGTTGAATATCATTTGCGGATAAAATTAACATTTTCACTCCAGACCTTTTTTTATGATTTATTTTACGTTTTTTATAGGCATTGTCTAACTTTTAGATAACTAACCAAAGAAAATCATTAATCATGTTAGATTATTCATAATAAATTCAAAATAAACAACATATCTTGTGTATTTCCTCTATTTTCACTATTATGACAAGGTGCAATTTTGCACGGAAATTGAGAATTAAGATGTTATTCAATATATTAAGGGTTATTTTAAAGTTTCTTTTTCATGTCAAAATTTATGGTAACCTAAAAAACTTAAAGCAAGAAAGATTGCTTATCACTCCTAACCATGTTTCCTTTCTTGATGGTCTTCTAATCGGTGTTTTCTTACCTGTTAGACCCGTGTTTGCCATTTATTCAGGTTATATTGATCACTGGTTAGTTCGTTTAGCAAAACGGTACGTGGATTTTGTGCCGATGGATCCGATTAATCCTATGGCAATTAAACGCTTAGTACGCGAAATTGAAAAAGGACGTCCGATAGTCATATTCCCTGAAGGAAGAATCACCGTAACAGGGTCATTAATGAAAATTTATGATGGAGCGGCTTTTGTAGCGGCTCGATCGAAAGCAACAATTGTACCAGTCTGGATTGAAGGAGCAGAGTTCACATTAACTAGCCGCCTAAAAGGACTGTTTAAACGTCGCTTATTTCCTAAAATAACGATTCATGTACTTGAACCGACCACAATTCCAATGCCAAATGTGCCTAAAGCAAAAGACAAACGCTATATAGCGGGTGAAAAATTGCATCAAATCATGATGAATGCTCGTTTGGCAAGCCGTCCTAAATTAACACTATTTGAAGCATTACTTGAAGCACAAGTTCGCTACGGGACAAAATCAAGAACAGTACAAGACCCGACAACGTCCGAATTATCTTATCGTAATTTACTTAAGCAAATTATTGGTGTAAGTTGCATTATCGAAAAAATTACCGAAAAAAAAGAACGAGTGGGTGTTTTACTCCCCAATGCCACAATCACCGTTGCGACTATTTTCGGTTTATTAGTGAAAAACCGAGTACCTGCCATGCTTAATTATACTGCTGGTACAAAGGGATTAACCTGTGCAATTACTGCCGCCGAAATTAAATCCATTGTCACATCGCGTAAATTTATTCAAAAAGGTAAACTCGATTATCTCTTAGATGAGATCAAAGGCATTAAGTGGTATTTTCTGGAAGATTTACGCAGTAGTTTGACTTTAAAAGATAAGCTCTATGTGGCAGTGAATCAATATATTCCACGTTTTGTTGAATGTAATCAAACGAGTGATGATGAAGCACTTGTTCTTTTTACATCAGGCTCTGAGGGTAACCCTAAAGGGGTTGTGCATACGCATGGTAGTCTACTTGCTAATGTTGAACAAATTCGATCGGTCATTGATCCTACTCCAGCCGATCGATTTATGTCTGCGTTACCGTTGTTCCATGCTTTTGGTATCACAGCTGGTTTGTTTTTACCGCTTTTTTCAGGAAGTCGTACATTTTTATATCCAAACCCTTTACACTATCGAATGGTACCAGAAATTATTTATGACCAAAATTGTACCGTTCTATTTGGTACACCAACTTTTTTAGCTAACTATGCTCGCTATGCCCACCCATTTGATTTTATGCGTTTACGCTATGTGGTAGCTGGCGCTGAAAAATTATCAGAACCAGTACGAGAACTATGGAAAGATAAATATGGCATTCGTATTTTAGAAGGTTATGGCGTCACCGAATGTGCACCGGTCGTTGCCCTCAATGTACCTATGGCATTTAAAAATGGCACAGTTGGTCGTTTATTGCCGGGGATGACTTCACGGTTAATTCATATACCTGGCATTAGTGAGGGAGGAGAGTTACAAGTTAAAGGGCCAAACGTGATGAAAGGTTATTTGCGCGTTGAAAATCCAGGCACCCTTGAACCACCTGTCGCCATAGATGAAAACGGTGAAGCTGAACAGGGTTGGTACGATACCGGTGATATCGTTTCAATTGATGATGAAGGTTTTATCACCATTAAAGGACGACTAAAACGATTTGCCAAAATAGCAGGTGAAATGGTCTCTTTAGAGAGTGTAGAGGCACTCGCTAAAAAAGTGGATCCCGATGCAATGCATGGTGCAACAGTAAAAGCTGATGCAGCAAAAGGGGAAGCAATTGTACTTTTCACAACTTCAACCAAGTTAGATCGTGAACAACTAAGTCAAACAGCACAAGAACTTGGTATTCCTGCTTTAGCCGTTCCTCGTGATATTCGTGTTGTTAAAGAACTTCCACTTCTTGGAACAGGAAAAATAGACTTTATCACCCTTCGAAAAATGGCTGACGAATAGCATAAGGATATCACATGAACCACAATTCACTATTAAGCAAAGGCATGGTGGCAACCATGCTGGCGCAATTCTTTTCGGCATTTGCAGATAATGCAATATTCTTTGCTATTCTTGCCTATATCAGAAAACTTCAGTACCCAGAATGGAGTGAGTCAGCACTACAAATCGGTTTTGTGATTCCTTTTATCATCCTTTCTCCTTTTGTTGGTCAATTTGCAGACTGTATGTCTAAAGGAAAAGTCATGATGATTTCAAATGGTATGAAGCTATTAGGCGCAGCCTGTATCTGTCTTAATTTCAACCCTTTTATTGGCTATTTTTTAGTAGGTGTTGGTGCAGCGGGTTATTCGCCTGCTAAATATGGCATTTTAGGCGAACTGACTTCAGGTAATAATTTAGTCAAAGCGAATGGATTGATAGAAGCATCCACTATTGCGGCTATTTTACTGGGTTCACTTGCTGGTGGACATCTTGCCGATATGAATGTCAGTGCGTCCTTACTTGCATGTGTATTAATGTATGGTTTTGCTGTTATTGCTAATATTTTTATTCCTAAACTCCCTGCTGCCAGAAAAGATATTCAATGGAATATAAAGGGTATGATAAAAGATTTTAGTAAAACCGTTCACATTATTCTCAATAATAAACTTGTTTTATATACTTTATTAGGCACAAGTCTATTCTGGGGGGCGGGAGTTACCTTACGATTTTTATTAATCCTTTGGGTACCAGCTGTTTTAAACATTACTGATATCGCAACACCAACAAATCTAAATGCAGTCGTTGCTATCGGCATTGTTATTGGAGCAGGATTAGCCAGCTTACTGGTCTCAATCAATAATACGTTACGTTGCATTCCGGCAGGTATTATGATGGGCATTGCCGTTATCGCATTCACTTTACAAAGCAACCTTATTGCTTGTTATGTATTATTAATTGTTATTGGTGCGTTAGGCGGATTCTTTTTAGTACCCTTAAATGCATTAATTCAAAAAACGGGTAAAGATCTCGTTGGTGCAGGCAGTGTCATTTCCGTACAAAATTTAAGTGAATATACTACAATGATGGTTATGTTGGGTCTTTATACTGTTGCTGTATCTTTTAAGATCTCGATAATAACAATTGGCGTTAGTTTCGGCGCTTTATTTGCAATTGTCATCTTTTTACTGTGGCTAGGATTAAAAAAGTATGCAACCAATAAATCTATCAAAAATGTTAACTGAAAGTCGTAATCCATACAGCGAAAAAATTGATAGCTGTTCGACGATCGATATACTCAAAATCATCAATAATGAAGATAAGCATGTTGCCGTTGCTGTTGAAAAAGAGTTAGCAAATATCGCTAAAGCAGTGGATGTGATTAGTCAAACTTTTTTAAATCACGGTCGTTTAATTTATCTCGGTGCCGGCACTTCAGGTCGGCTTGGTATTTTAGATGCAAGTGAATGCCCACCCACCTATGGCACCCCTCCTCAACAAGTCATCGGATTGATTGCTGGTGGTCAAACGGCAATTTTTAAAGCAGTTGAAAATGCCGAAGATAATCCTGAATTAGCAATAACTGATTTGAAAAATATTCACTTTTCAGCCAATGATATTTTAGTTGGTATTGCCGCAAGTGGTCGCACTCCCTACGTTATAGGTGGTATGCAATTTGCTAAATCAATTGGCGCAACAGTGATAAGTTTATGCTGTAACCCCAATGCCCCTATGATTGATCTGGCAGACGTCGCCATCACACCAATTGTAGGAGCTGAAGTGATAACGGGTTCATCAAGAATGAAAGCCGGAACAGCACAAAAACTTGTCCTTAATATGTTAACCACCGCTAGCATGATCAAAATTGGTAAAGTTTACGGTAATTTAATGGTCGATGTCGAAGCCACTAATGCTAAATTAATTGAGCGACAAATATCCATTGTCATGCAAGCAACTGAATGTGACCGCCAAACGGCAATGTTAGCGCTTAAACAGAGTGATAGACACTGTAAAACAGCTATTTTAATGATTCTCGGTCATCTTGATGTTGATCAAGCAAAAAAATTATTATCAGAAAATAATGGTTTTATCAAAAAAGCACTATCGGCGAGTTGATAAGATAATTATAGAAAAAATAAACATAAATGGTCTGTTTTTATGATCTATGTCTAATTTTCAAATTAGGATTATTGACAATCTATTACATAATAGAGAAATATAAAAACTGTACCATTTATTTAAACAGAATATTACAGGCATAACAGTGCACTGAAATAATTATAATAATATGATTTAGTAAGATTAAGCGTAAATTCATCACTTCTTTCATGGATGTATACACTTCTCGCTAATTTCTGATATTAATTTTTTATTCAATTTTTGAAAGACACAAGGACATTGTATGAGGAAATCACTATTTCATATCGCTATACTTGGTATTTTCATCCTATCAACGCCAATGGTTGTCTATAGTCAAAATCATCAGCTTTTAACAAATTCCAATTTATCAACGATATCCACTATCTCGGATCCTACTTTGATAAAAACCCAATTTGGATTAGTTAAAGGTCAACTCGACAACATCAACAACGTTCTCGTGTGGACAGGCATACCTTATGCGAAAGCACCCTCAGGGGAGCTAAGATGGAAAAAACCGATTGACCCTGAACCATGGGAAGGTATATTTGATGCAACTCAAGCAAGTCCTATCGCATTTCAGCTCAATGAAAATAACATCATTGGTTCAGATAATAGTTTAAATCTCAATATCTATCGACCGAATAATAATAAAAAAAATTTACCAGTTCTCGTTTATATTCACGGTGGAAACAACCAAATCGGAAAAGCAGAAGAGATGACTGGCAACGGCATGGTAACCGATCTGGATGCAATTTTTATCTCAATCAATTATCGTTTGGGGCCACTCGGATTTAATCCGCTTCCTGCCTTGCAAACGGGTGATAGACTCGAAGATTCGGGTAACTATGCGTTATTGGATATGGCAAAATCATTAGATTGGATTAAAGACAATATTACCTATTTTGGTGGAAATCCTCACAATATCACTGTCTCTGGCTTTTCAGCGGGTGGGCGAGATGTGATGGCGATGTTAATCTCACCTATTTTTAAAGATAAATTTCAAAAAGCGATCTCTTTTAGTGGCGGTATGACCATAGCAAATAAGGAAGATAGCATTAAAGTCTTTGCCAAAGCTATTGCCCCACTTGCTGTTGAAGATAAAATAAAGCCGACCGAAGAACAAGCTTATTATTGGCTGTTAACCGATCATCCCGATGTCAAAGCATATTTGTATAGCCTATCTTCCGAAAGATTGGTATCACTGATGAATAATGCTGGAATCAGAATGAGTGTCTTTCCGCATTTATATAACGACGGCTATGTGATCCCCAAAGAAGGTTTTAATACGCATCAATATCATTCTGTGCCATTGATCATGCTGACCGGTACGGGTGAATTTTCATTATTCGCAAAATCTTCAGCTTATTTTAGCTCATCCTTCAATCATGGTATACCAAGTGGACAAACACTAACAGCATTTCAATTCGCCAATAAATATGGCGGAAAATTATATGATTTATTTAACGTTTCAGACTCAGCCCAAAAAATGGCACCTTTTTATAAAGCAAAAATTTATGGTATGGAAATACAATATGGCGAAGATCAAAATGTTGTAGGCTTACCAATGGGATTATATGGTGCTTTTCATGGTGTTTTTTTACCACTGATGGATCCGTATTCAGAAAATTATAACGGGTTAATAGCAAATGCCTATAAAACTCAAGGCGCTAAACAACTCAGCAAGATTTATAAAAAATATATTCATAATTTTATCTATAACGGCGATCCTAATGGCGACGATTTAGTCTATTGGAATAATTGGTCTACAACAAATAATAACGCAAATAAGGGACTACTCTATATCAATGCCGACAAAGAAAAAGCTATAGTTTATATGGGAAGACAACATTTTTCTTACCGTGATGTGCTTGATGAAATGGATAAAGATCAATCTATTCCACCAGAAATAAAAAAAACGCTTATTTCTGAGGTATTAAATGGTCGGTGGTTTAGTCATGAACTTGATCTTAGATATCATAATAAGTCATTATGGTTAAAATAACTAATCTTAATGAATAAGATTATCGATCTTATTGTTCTGTCAAGAAGTTGAAATTTGTCAATGAGTAAACTTTAACATCCAATGACACAACTCAATTATCAGATAAAAGACTTTAACTTTTTTATGATTAAACATTTTGTATTTTATGAAGGACAACAGATTATTTATACAAAAAGCTATTTACAAAATGGGGATTTATTTCAATAATTCTATTCGAAATAAAACTTATATTGGTTCGTTAATATCACGAATTTCAGCCCTGTTTAAAGTTACAGACTATATTATTTATAGTTAATTTTTAATATCAATTTTTGATAAAAATTTATGACATTTATATTATGAATATAATATAAAAATTGGGAGGTAGTTGTATGGTAGGAATTATTCTAGCAACTCATGGTGAGTTTGCAGAAGGGATTCTACAATCTGGGTCAATGATTTTTGGAGAGCAAGAAAACGTGCAAGCCGTAACCTTGCATCCGAGTGATAGCCCTGAAAGTTTAAAAGAACGGATGTTAGCCGCAATAGCAACTTTCGACGATCAAAATGAAGTACTTTTTTTAGTTGATTTATGGGGTGGCACGCCATTTAATCAAGCAAATAATCTATGTGGTGAGCACCCCAATTGGGCAATTGTTGCAGGTTTAAATCTACCGATGCTTATTGAAGCTTATTCATCTCGTTTTTCAATGGAAACAGCTAAAGAAATTGCCGTTGCAATCTTAGAATCAGCAAAAGAAGGAATTAAAGCAACAGTTGAAGCACCTGCTGCAAGCACCACTGCTACTCAACAAACAAATACCATACCTGAAGGCACCGTTCTAGGTGATGGTAAAATGAAAATTGTCTTGGCTCGGGTTGACTCTCGTTTATTACATGGTCAAGTCGCCACCGCTTGGACAAAATCAACCAATCCTAATCGTATCATCGTGGTATCGGATTCAGTATCGAAAGATGAATTAAGAAAAAAACTGATCGAAGAAGCCGCTCCTCCGGGGGTAAAAGCAAATGTCGTGCCGATTAAAAAAATCATCGAAGTTTCGCGCGATCCACGATTTGGCAATACTAAAGCATTGTTACTATTCGAAAACCCACAAGATGTATTACGAACTATTGAAGGCGGGGTCGACATTGATACCCTTAATATTGGCTCAATGGCGCACTCTGTCGGTAAAGTAATGGTAAATAAAGTGCTTTCAATGAATGCGGATGATGTAGAAACATTTGAAAAATTAAAAGAAAAACACGTTAAATTTGATGTTCGCAAAGTACCTAATGATTCTAATAGTAATATGGATGAATTGTTGAAAAAAGCGAAAGAAGAATTAGCAGCACAAAAGAATTAGGACTTATACAAGAGGTTATATTATGACATTATCAATTGTTGCTATCATTTTAGTGATAGTTATTGCCTTTCTGGCAGGAATGGAAGGTATTTTAGATCAGTTTCAATTTCATCAACCGTTAGTTGCCTGTTCATTAATTGGTTTGGTGACCGGTAATCTTGAAGCGGGTGTTGTTCTGGGTGGATCATTACAAATGATAGCCCTAGGTTGGGCTAACATCGGTGCAGCTGTTGCACCCGATGCGGCTTTAGCCTCTGTTGCTTCGTCCATTATTTTGGTTTTAGGAGGACAAGGTGCTGCAGGCGTATCAACAGCTATTGCTATTGCCATTCCTTTAGCAGTTGCAGGATTATTTTTAACAATGATTGTCCGAACGATTGCTGTACCATTAGTACATATGATGGATGCAGCAGCAGAAGAAGGTAATATCCGTAAAATTGAACTATTACAAATATTAGGTATCTGCTTACAAGGTTTAAGAATCGCCATTCCGGCAGCAGCGCTATTATTTATTCCAGCCGAAACAGTAAAAGGCGCATTAGAATCTATGCCTGAATGGTTAACAACAGGTATGGCAATTGGTGGTGGTATGGTCGTTGCTGTGGGTTATGCCATGGTAATTAATATGATGGCAAATCGTGAAGTTTGGCCATTCTTCATCATTGGTTTTGTGGTTGCAGCTATCTCACAATTAACCCTTATTGCGTTAGGTGCATTAGGTATTGCATTAGCAATGATTTATCTTAGCCTTTCAGAACGTGGCAATTCATCAAATGGTGGAAGCAAAGGTGATCCACTTGACGATATTTTAAATGATTACTAAGTACTTGGAGTAAAAAAATGACTGATAAAATTCAATTAAGCAAAAAAGATCGTTTAGCGGTTGCTTGGCGCTCAACCTTTCTCCAAGGTTCTTGGAATTATGAACGTATGCAAAATGGTGGTTGGGTCTATTCAATGATCCCTGCAATAAAAAAACTTTATACCACCAAAGAAGATCGTTCAGCAGCACTTAAACGCCATTTAGAATTCTTTAACACTCACCCTTATTTAGCTTCACCGGTTCTTGGTGTAACGCTTGCTCTCGAAGAAGAACGTGCTAATGGCGCTGCAGTTGATGATGTTGCCATCCAAGGTGTAAAAGTTGGGATGATGGGACCTTTAGCCGGAGTTGGTGATCCCGTGTTCTGGTTTACGGTAAGACCAATGCTTGGTGCGCTTGGCGCATCACTTGCACTTAGTGGCAATGTTATGGGACCAATTTTATTCTTTCTACTTTGGAATATTATCCGTTGGAGTTTTATGTGGTACACCCAAGAGTTTGGTTACCGTACAGGTTCTAAAATCACCGATAATTTATCGGGTGGCTTATTGCAAAAAATTACCAAAGGTGCTTCCATTTTAGGGATGTTTATTCTGGCGGCCTTGGTGCAAAGGTGGGTATCAATTAATTTTCAACCTGTTGTTTCAAAAGTTAAATTAGGCGACGGTGCTTTTATTGATTGGAATCACTTACCAGCTGGTTCAGAAGGCATTCAAACCGCATTACAACAAATGCAAGCGGGGTTATCCCTTACTCAAGAAAAGGTCACCACCCTACAAAATAACTTAGACCAACTGATACCAGGACTGGTTCCGTTACTTTTAACCTTTTTATGCATGTGGTTATTACGTAAAAAAGTATCACCTATCTTAATAATCCTCGGACTCTTTGTTGTCGGGATTGCTGGACACGTGATTGGTCTTCTATAAGTTCAAACTTTAAGTAATCGATAAAAAGCATAATTTACTGTTTAAATTATGCTTTTTTATCTTTTATCAACAAATATTTGAATAATTGAGTCCAAAGGTTTTGGCTGTTCAAGTCATAAAAAAAACAATAAATTAACTTTAGTATTAATATGGAAGTCATATAAATGGTTCAATCATTAAACTCTAAAATAGACCTAACCGTTAAAGCTACCGCATTTACAGCTTTTACCGAGTATGGACAAATTATGATTGGAAATAAAGCGTTGGAATTTTATCATCAGCGAGATGCACGTAAATACATCCAAATCCCATGGCAAGAAGTCGAATATGTTTCTGCATCCGTCTTATTTGGGGGAAAATGGATACCACGTTATACTATCCACACGAAACAAAATGGCTCCTTTACCTTTGCCTCAAAAAATCCTAAAGACGTATTAAGAGCAATCAGAGTTTATATTGGTGGTGACAAAATGATAAAATCATTAGGTTTTTTTGGTGTTTTAAAGCGAGCATTTACTCGCAAACCAAGTCAAAAATAATCGATGCGAATATCCAAAATATTATAAATTATTCTAGCGTTATTCATGGTGAGGGTGACAACGGATAATGAATGCTATTTTGTCCATTCATTTTTTAATTGAATCTATTATATACTATCTTGTCTCTATCAATCATAATCAGTCATTGCACTTTTTGCCAGAAGGAGTATAATTCTGGGGCTTTGATTCTGTCCATGTTGGGCAGGAAAAAGATTATTTTTTAATTTAAGAGGATGTTATGGTAACTATTCGTTTAGCTCGTGGTGGCTCTAAAAAGCGCCCTTTTTATCAAGTAGTTGTCACTGATAGCCGTAACCCACGTGATGGTCGTTTTATCGAACGCATTGGTTTCTTTAATCCAATTGCACAAGGTAAAGCAGAAGAATTACGTTTAGATCTTGATCGCGTAAATCATTGGGTTGGTTTAGGTGCAACTGTTTCTGATCGTGTTAATTCATTGATCAAACAAGCACAAAAAGCTGCTTAATTAAGTAATAGATAGTCACTGTAAAATGAATACTGAGAATTTCATTGTTGTTGGTAAACTTGGTTCAAGCTACGGCATTCGTGGATGGCTCAGAATTTTTTCGTTTACAGAATTTCCAGATAGTATTTTTGATTACACACCTTGGTATATCCAGCGAGCTGGAAAATGGCAAGAGGTAATCGTAGAAAGCTTTAAACCCCATAATCAAGATATGATTGTGAAACTCAAAGGTGTTGACGATCGTGATCAAGCCAATGCATTAACCAACATTGAAGTGTTTGTCGATGCTGAAAATTTGCCTGAACTGAATCATGGTGATTTTTATTGGAAAGATCTGATTGGGTGCCGAGTAAAAACAGTCAACGGTTACGATTTAGGTCAGGTCACTGATTTAATGGAGACCGGCTCTAATGATGTATTGGTGGTAAAAGCAAATCTAAAAGATGCATTTGGAGCAACAGAACGTTTAATCCCTTTTGTTGAAGAACAATTTATTAAACAAGTTGATTTAACAACAAAAATGATTGTGGTCGATTGGGATCCTGCTTTTTAATTGGTAAGGTAACACTATGTGGATTGGCGTAATTAGCCTTTTTCCCGAAATGTTTCAAGCCATTACCTGTTATGGCGTAACTGGTCGAGCTGTAAAAAATGGGCTGTTAACATTAAATTATTGGAATCCGCGCGACTTTGCGCATGATAAGCATAAGACTGTCGATGACAGACCTTATGGCGGTGGGCCGGGTATGTTAATGATGGTACAACCCCTTAGGGATGCAATTCATGCAGCGAAAGCTGTAGCAGGTGACAATACAAAAGTAATCTATCTTTCCCCACAAGGGCGCAAATTGAACCAACAAGGCGTTTGCGAATTGTCACAAAATCAAAAATTAATTTTGATTTGTGGACGTTACGAAGGTATTGATGAACGCGTGATCCAAACCGAGATTGACGAAGAATGGTCAATTGGAGATTACGTATTGAGTGGCGGTGAATTACCGGCAATGACGATGATTGATGCACTGGCAAGATTTATTCCCGGCGTGTTAAATCATGAATCATCAGCAGAAGAAGACTCTTTTGCTAACGGTTTACTTGATTGTCCTCACTATACCAGACCTGAGGTGTTAGATGGAATGGCGGTGCCTGACGTGTTAATGTCTGGTCACCATGAAGCGATTCGTCGTTGGCGATTAAAACAATCCCTTGGACGAACTTGGTTAAGAAGAGAAGATCTTCTTGAAAATCTAGCTCTGACTGATGAAGAGCAATGTTTACTCGCTGAGTTTCAACGTGAATATCAGGATAAACATAGCCATTAAGATTTCAGTATAACTAGTAAGAGATAATATTATGAAAAATGCAATTATTCAGCAATTAGAACAAGAACAAATGAAAAAAGACATCCCGTCTTTTCGCCCGGGTGATACGGTTGAAGTAAAAGTATGGGTTGTTGAAGGTAACAAAAAACGTCTTCAAGCATATGAAGGTGTGGTTATTGCAATTCGCAATCGTGGTTTACATTCTGCATTTACAGTACGTAAAATTTCGAATGGCGAAGGTGTTGAAAGAGTATTCCAAACTCACTCACCGATTGTTGATTCAATTACTGTGAAACGTCGTGGTCAAGTACGTCAAGCTAAACTTTACTACTTACGCGAACTTCGTGGTAAAGCGGCTCGTATTAAAGAGCGCCTAAACTAGTTTTTATTGATTAACAATAAAAAACGATTAAAATAGATTAAATTAAATATGGTCACCATTAAGGTGACCGTTTTTATGTGTAACCAATATTTTTTCCCACCAGCTATCGTTGACACAATTCAAGCAATATCTTGGTCGAATAAAAGGTAATATTATGGCTAACTATCTTGTTGAGATTCTTGCCACAACAATAAAATTATTTGCATTAATGACACCACCTGCTGTATTAAGTGCATTTTTGAGTGGTACAAAACAGTATGATGAACAAGCACGCCGAAAAACCGCACGTAAAACGTCTTGTGCCGTTTTTATTATTGGCATTGTGCTATTCTTTTTCGGTAATGCGATGTTTAGTATTTTTGGCTTTACTCTCGATGCATTTCGAATTGGATCGGGGGCATTACTCTTTGTAACAGCAGTGGCATTAATGAACGATTCGCCTGACAAAAATAAAATTAATAGCGATGATGATATTAGTGTTGTCCCTTTGGCTATCCCGCTTTGTATGGGCCCCGCATCAATTGGTACAATTATCGTATTAGGGACAAGTTCAGATGGTTTAATTCAAAATTTAATTGGTGCGTTATCACTATTCATTGCATCAAGTGGTATTTATGCCATGTTATTATGCTCTAAAACCATCGCTAAAGTTTTAAAAAATACCGGAATTGCAATTTTATCAAAATTAACCGGATTATTAATTTCAGCAATTGCTGCCCAAGTCGTATTTACTGGCGTCGCCGGAATTTTAAATCTTAATTAGTCAGATCATTGAATATATTAGATAATGACAAAGGTCAGATGTTATCTTCTCGGTAATCACTACTACGTTTACGATAGTGAGTGATTACACCAACCTTATTTAACCAAATAGTTTAGTCATTTGCATGGGGCATAATTAATTTTCTTTTTTTGAAGAAAAAATACGAACTGATAATAATCATAATTAATACCAATTCCGATATAAAAATAAAATAACCGGATTCACCAAACCAAACTCCAATAATGATAATCGTATTAATCACCATCGAAATGATCGCAAGCCATGGATAAAATGGCGATTTAAATTTAATGGTCTCTTGCAGATATTTCCCCTTATTGACCCCTTGACGAAACTGAAATTGACACCAAGCGATAATAATCCAAGCAAAACATCCAACCTGCCCTGTCGCTGCAACCAAATAAAGATAAAGTTTTTCCGCAGCAATGTACTTTGAAAATAATGATACCAGCGCAATAATGGATATAAACAATATTCCTTTGGTTGGCACACCCCGCCTATTTACCTCTGCAAAATATTTTGGTGCTAAATTATCCTGAGACATTGACCATAACATTCTAGAACTGGCATAAATTGCAGAATTAGCTGCCGATATAGCGGCGCAAAAAATGACAAATAACATGACATAAGATGCAAAATTGATGCCTGCTTGCGTAAATACCCAAACAAAAGGGCTTATCTCTTCTTGTGCATTACCATAGGGATAAACAAGTGCCAAAACTGCAATTGCTAAAACATAAAATAGGATGATTCTAAAAGCGACACCTGTAATTATTTTAGGTAAAACGGTTTGTGGTGATTGGGCTTCCCCTGCTGCACTTCCTATCAATTCAACGCCTTGAAAAGAGTAAGTGACAATCGTCATACAGACAAAAATCGCTGAAAAACCGTTAGGAAACCATCCGTTTTCTGTTTTCAATGTTGGTAGCACATGGGTGTCAGCATATTGATGATATAGCAAGTAAATACCTGTCCCAATAAAAGCAATAATTGCCAGAACTTTTATTGTTGAAAACCAGTATTCACTTTCGCCGTAAGCTCGTACCGATGTGAGATGTACAAAGGTTAAAATAATTAAAATAATTAGACTAAACAGATAAATAGGAATAGAAGTGATAAATTGGTGAGCAATAATTGATGCCGCCGTTAAATCAGCCGCCATCGACAGCACCCAACTTAACCAATATAACCAACCTATAGTATAGCTCCAAATGGGATTAGGTATAAACATTAACGCATAGTGCTGGAAAGAACCGGCATGAGGAAATGCGCATGAAAGCTCACCTAAACAGAGCATAGTGGAGAGCATAATACAACCAGCCATCAAATAAGCAATAATCGTCCCCAGCGGACCAACCGTGCTAAGTGGTGCTGCAATACCAATAAATAATCCGGTACCAATCGAACCACCCAAAGAGATCATCAACAGATGCCGATTTTTTAAATTCTTTTTTAAACTAGTGGTACTCGGATAGGAACTTCCTTGATATTCAGATGTTGCCATGTAAACCGCCTAGTAAGGTAAAAAAGCTGCTGGAAACCAGCAGCTAACACGAATTAATAAATAAACCGTTTTTCTACACCATTCGTTTGACATGCCATAAGTAAGGCTGTGTAATCGAGTTCAAAACCAATCATATCACCTACTTTCAATGTTTCTAACACATCTTCAATATCAACGATGGTATGATCACTGGTTTGCCCCAAAACCGTAATACTATCATCGATAGGTACACAGTTTTCAGCCGGCACATCTTGACGACCAAAAGCAAGTAGTGCACGTTTACGAGTACCATGATCGACAAAGGTTTTACTATTTAAAAAGGCATCGACTCCAAGCTCCCCTACAGGCACGGTTGGCTTACTATTGAGTTCAATAATTTGTGCGTATAGCTTATAGATATCGCTACATGCTTTATCGACAGGTTTATTGGAATGATGAAATTCATCCAGATATTTCATATCAACATATTCAATACCAAACTCATGTAAACCACCTATTCTGATGTGATTCAATCCTTTAGGCCAAACACCTTTATCTAACAAATGGTAACTGGTACAATTACCGGCAGATAAGTATTTGATTTTAATACCACAAGTTTCCTCTACTTTGCGTGCTATGTGTAAAAAATCAACACCATTTTTAACCGTAGGCAAAACGGTTCCATAGCAGTTAAAGTTGGTGCCAAGCCCATAAAGCTCAACACCCGGTAACGAAAGAATGAGATTGACGGTATCAATAATCTCATCAAGATGCTCAAACCAGATACCTTCTCGTAAATCCCCCATATCCACCATGAGCAACACTTGGTGAATCTTTCGCTGTTTAACGGCCTCATCAGATAAAGCCGTTATGACTTGTTTTTCACTATTTAAGCTAATATCCGCATATTTCACCACGTCGCTGATTTCACTTAAACAAGGACTACGTAATAAACACGTTTTACAATTTAATGCCTCTTTGAGTTTTTTTAAATTGTAAGTTCTTGATTCAGCAATAACATCAATACCACCCTCTAATACAGCTTTCGCTGTTTCGACGCAGCCATCAAATACTTTATTGACGGCCATGACTTCAATGCCGTGTTTAGCTAAAATGTCTTTCTCAACACGGGCATTTTCTTTTAATTTGCGTAAATCAATTTCCAATATGGGTTTGTACATGCTTTACTCCTCTATACCTTACTGTTCGAGCAAACGATTGCGTTTTTGAGCACGATGATATATCCATTCTGCTAATACGATCGCAAGTACAGCGCCACCAACTATCTTAGCAATATACTCAACATATCCACCCATATCGATTTGAGCTGGTGGTATAAAGACTAAAATCACAGCAAATAGTGTAGATAAGAACCCTAAAGCGGGTAATACCACTGGTAACACTTTACCCGGAATTTTAAAGCTACGTGGTACATCAGGTTGAGTCACTCGTAGTCGATAGTAAGCGATAAACATCACTAAGTAAGGAATGAAATAGCAAATTGTTGTCAACGCCGTCAACATCCAATAAGCTGCAGCAATACTTGGTGATACAAATGTTGAGAAGCAAAGTACAGTAACGATGATTGCTTGAACAACCAGTGCAAATGTCGGTGTTTGATAAACCGGATGTAAACGACCTACACGCTCACCCAACAAATTATCCTCTTTAGAGGCTTCTTGTAGCATATAGATCGGCCCAACTAACCATGAGTTAATTTGTCCTAAAGCACCAAAGAATAAACATATTGCCATAACAGGTAACAACCAAGGCATATGTAATACATTGGCAGCAGATTGCATCGCTTGCATAACGCCAGCAACAATATCAGTATCTTCGGCTGGTAATAATGTATTGATAGCCCAAGAGCCAATCATATAAATACCAACAATAACAATTGCTGACACAGCCATCGCTTTTGGAAAATCACGTTGTGGATCACGTGTACGCCCGGCAATCATTGGTGCCACTTCAAGCCCAGCAAACGCAAACATCATACTGGATAAAAACACAATCGTATCCCAACTGCCTAAATCAGGAATCCAATCACTTAAATGCGTATAATCGGTTGCCATTGGATGACCAGTCAATAACCAAACAATCGCGAGTAAGACAATAATCGCTGCGGGGATAAATACACCAAGCCAAGCACTCACGCTATTAATAATCTTAGTCCATTTTAATCCCCGAATATTCATCAGTGTTAAAATCCAGAAGACCACCATGGATCCCACCCCAATAAATACTTCATTTTGGGCTAATTCGGGACTAAACATATAACCAATAGCAGTAAAACCAAATTGCAACATCAATGGGAAGAAGAGTACACAGGAAAATAAAAAACAAACCACTACAATCCAAGCGATACGCTTACCAAATGCCTCTTTAACCCAAACAAATATCCCGCCATCTTTTGGCCAACCTGTTGAAAGTTCACCACACACCATGGCTAATGGAAAAAACAAACAAAATGCCGCAATGAGCCAAAGCACCATTGCTGATGCGCCATAAGGAGCAACGTTAGGAATTTGTCGTAAACTCAGTATCGCAATGACATTCATAAATACAATGTCTTTGATACCGAGCAAACTTGAATCTTTAGAATCACTCATAATAACCTCACATTGTAGTATCTAGGGCAACGTGTGCCCCAGATAAATCATGATTAATAGATGTCGTATCCAACCATATCTTCGTAAGTGTCCTCACGGCGAATCAAGCGATCTTTGCCTTTTTTGTCTATCATCACAACCGACGTACGAGGGCGATTGTTATAGACAGTCTGACTTTCAATGGTGTAAGCTCCAGCATCAAGGAAAGCAATAATATCGCCAATGTCGGTATCTTTAGGTAATAAGAACTCTTCACCTTTAACACCAACATGATAGTAGTCACCACCATCACACAAAGGACCGGCTAATTTAATATATTCATCATGTGATTCATTAATTCGAGATGCATTATAAACATAGAAGAACCAATCGAAATGTTGACTATCAGATAACACGCTATAACCTGCATCAACAAATTTCCATTCAACATGTTCTTCAATGTTACCGTCTAAATCATAATTCGTTTTACGTTTTTCACAGGCAACTTCTGTTAATAGCACCCCAGCTGAACCGGTAACTTTTCGACCAGGTTCAATACAGATTTCAACATCGGTACGCCATTTATGTACTTCACGAATGACTGCATCAGCAAAATCTTGGGCAGTAATACCGGCATACATATTGTCTTGTAATGGGTTACCGTTTTCGTCATCGTATTTATAAGGAACAGGAATACCTCCCCCTACATTAATTAAATCAAACTTAATTCCTAACACCTCTTCTAAACGGCGAGATTCATCAACAAGTACTTTGGTTGCTTTCGCAAAAGGTTCAGCTTCCGGTACCTGATCCCCAACGTGCATATGTAGACCACGTAAATGGACATAAGGCATTTCAAGAATACGGCGACAAGTCTCTTCTGCTTGTTCTAAATCGATACCTGACTTAGCATGATAAGCAGTAACTAATTCAGCGTGTGTTGCAGATGGTACATTCGGTTCAACACGTACACACACATTCGCCACTTTTTTCAATTTTTTTGATATTTCATCGATAATATCAAGTTCATATAAACTATCGACGTTAATAATATACAGATCATTTTTAATGGCATATTCAAGATCAACTGGTTTTTTTACCACACCATTAAACACGATTTGGCTACCCGGAAAACCAATCTCTAAACATTTACGTACTTCAAACATTGAGTTTGCTTCAGCGTAAATACCCGCATCTTTAATGGCTTTGAGTACGCCCATAACCGAACAAGTTTTAGAAGCATAGAAAATTTTTGTTTTTGGATGCGCTTTGAATGCTTGTTTAATTTCTTGAACATTACGATCAATTTCTTTTTCAGAAAACACATAAAAAGGCGTTGGATATTTTCTTGCTAACTCTTCTAAATTAACGCCATCAAAACATAATTTACCGTTTTCAGCACTAAAACGACGATCTTTAGTTATAAGATCATGACGTAATTTGTTATAATTTGACATAATTTTGTCGGACATATGACCTCCAGTTAATGAGTACTCAAAAAGTACATAAGAAAATAAGTAAAATGGCTTTTCTCTTGTAATGCAATCAGCATGCCAACTTAATAATACAAATAATCAATAAGTTAAACTTAACAATCTAGCAACAATTTTTGTCATTAAGTTAAAAACATGTCTTTATGACAAAAATTTGTCATTTTTTAGTGATAGTCGAAAGGTATTTAAATAAAAGTATGCTATTAAGCAATAATCCAAATTTTATAAGGTACTAATATCATGACAGTTGATCCTGAATTATTACAATCACTGGAAATATTTAAACATTTTTTTGATTTAATACATCAGCCAATGGCCATTATTGATAAAGAAGGTAAATATATTTACTACAATCAGGAAAGTGCAGAACTCGATGGCTATCCTCAAGATAAAGCTATAGGAAAACCATTGCTTAAAGTTTATCCTAATTTACAAAAAGAAGATAGTACTATGTTAAAAGCCTTGCTAGAAGGTAAGGAATATCTGGATAATTATCAATGCTATTATAATCATGTTGGTAAAGTTGTCGATTATTTGCATACCACGGTTCCACTTTACAATCATAACAAACAGATCATTGGCGCAATCGAAATCGGTCGAAATTTATCTAATGTAAGACAATTACAAGATCAAGTTTTTAAACTCAACAGCCGTTTATATCACAGTAAAGAACAATCACTTCCCGAAATCGTATTTGTATCTCAAAAAATGCAATCGGTCATTGATCAAACGAATATTTTAGGCGCTAATGATGTGCCAGTACTCATTGTTGGTGAGACAGGTACCGGTAAAGAACTCTTCGCCCATTTAATTCATCAAACTAGCGACCGCCGAGATAAAGCCTTTATATCACTCAATTGTAGTGCACTACCTACTACGCTAATTGAAAGTACACTATTTGGTACTGTGAAAGGCGCCTTTACGGGAGCTGAAAATCGCCAAGGTTATCTAGAACTGGCTAACAGTGGCACACTATTTCTTGATGAACTAAACGCCATGCCACTTGAAATGCAAAGCAAGTTATTGCGATTTCTACAAGAAAAAACCTACTGGCGACTAGGCGGCAATAAAGAGCTGCATTCTGATGTTCGCATTGTGGCCGCCATGAACGAATCACCTACTGATCTTTTAAAAAACGGTAAAATGCGCAGCGATCTGTTTTATCGATTAAATGTGGGATTAATAAAACTTCCAGCACTACGCGAACGAACAGAAGATATTCCTGTTTTAGCTCGCTATTTTATTGATAAACACCAAGATGAGATAAAAGTAACCATCAGTGGTATAAGTAAGCATGCTTTGAAACAATTGATGGCAGCACCATGGCCAGGCAATGTACGTATGCTTGAAAATGCAATTGTCCGAAGTATGGTTTTACAAAATGAACCCGGAGAATTACAACATATCGTTCTTGATGAAGAGCTATTTGAAATTGAAAGCCCTCATCAGCAAGCAGATGTCATGACAAAAATCGAGGATTCTGCCACAAATTTTTCTCGATTTAGGGATTTAACAACCCAAGTGGAAAACTATGAGCGACAATTGATTATCGATGCGTTAAATCAAGCTAACGGAAAAATTATCAATGCCGCTAAATTATTAAATGTTTCGCGTACTACATTACAATATAAGGTCAAAAAGTACCATATTCAAATGGGTGTAATGAATCATTAACATTGATGGCTAACAGTTTTTTCATCCAATGCCTTCGCACATGCAAAGGCACTGCTCCAAGCCCACTGAAAATTATAACCACCTAACCAACCCGTTACATCAACCACTTCGCCAATAAAATAAAGATTCGGCTGTGACTTAGTCGCCATTGTTTTTGATGATAATGCATCGGTACTCACCCCGCCTAATGTGACTTCAGCCGTTCGATACCCTTCGGTTCCGTTTGGTACAATATGCCACTTGGTTAATGTGTCAAAAAGACGCTGTTGTTGATGCAAATTGAGTTGTTTCACAGTAATATCTGTAATCATATCCAGTTGTATCAATGCTTCTACTACTCTTTTAGGTAAAATTTGTGCTAAACAATTTTTCAAAGTCTGGTTACGATTTTTTTCTAATAACGGTTTAAATGATGATTCAAATGTCATATCTGGTAATAAGTTGATCGTAATGGGTTCACCCACTCGCCAATAGTTGGATATCTGTAAAATGGCGGGGCCTGAAAGCCCTCGATGAGTAAATAATAAATTTTCTTTAAAATGCATTTGCTCATAAGTCACTTCAACCGGAATAGCAATACCGGATAGTTGCGATAACACATCTAATAATGGTTTATGTAAGGTAAAAGGCACCAGCCCAGCTTTGACCGGTACAATTGGAATGGAAAATTTTTCTGCCACTTTATAACCTATTGAAGTCATACCGAGTGCTGGCATCGATAACCCGCCTGTAGCAATAATCAGGTTTTGACAACTCAGCATACCTTGCGAAGTCTGCAATTTAAATCCATCTTCAACCGCTTCGACGTCATCTAATTGCGTTTGCATCATTAGGTTAACTTTTCCTTTTTGACACTCGTTAAGCAGCATATCGACAATATCTTTGGCTGAATTATCACAAAACAACTGACCATGATCTTTTTCATGATAAGCAATATTATATTGATTAACTAATTGGATAAAATCCCATTGGTTAAATCGTTTCAAGGCTGATTTACAAAAATGACGATTTTCAGAAATGTAATGGTGCGCATCCACATCAAGATTAGTAAAATTACATTTTCCGCCACCCGACATTAAGATCTTTCGTCCCGGTTTTTTTCCGTTATCAATAACGGTCACACGATGCCCTTTTTGCCCTAATAATCCAGCACAAAATAGACCCGCAGCCCCTGCTCCAACAATTGTAATTTGAGTTTGCATAATAATCTTGTGAAACCATAAATAGAAGGAATTATAGCAGGATTAAGTAAATAGACTAGAACTTGAAAATATGACAATTCCGTCAGTTTTTACCAACGGAATTAAGTAAATTAAAAATAGTAATTTTGAACAATGCTTATCAAGTTAGAATAATTTTATTCTGTTTTGATTAATTTACTTTTTATTATACTTTTCTTGGCTAACAGTTCATTAACCTCTTGAAGACCCGCTCCTGGAACAAAAACACCCATTTTAATATATTGCCTGATAAAATAGTTACTGCCTCCCTCTGCATAAATCTCTAGCGAATTATTACTAAATTCAGATTCTGTTTCAATGGTATGATAGCCAGGCTTAACAATTTTATAAAAATAAGTTCTGTCAGCCGTTTTACCCAAATATTCCCCATCAATATAAATAGCCTTTTTGCTAGGTTTACCCATTAGACTATCTCTATAAATATAAATACCTGAAAAATTTGCATCTGGTTCAGCAAATTTTTTAGCTTCACGATCTAATTTTGGATCGGCTAAATCAACTCTTGCAGAACATCCAACAAATAATATACTTGCAATTAATATGAACACTATTTTAAAAATTTTCATTAAATTAAACATTCCTTTCATAATGATTAATGAATTAAATTGTTATCACACTATTTAAAATTTACATTAGCATATTATCATTAACAATTTTATAAGCCCAATAATTTTTATCATGTTAAATCATTTAGTTATGCTAATAGTTAAATGAAAAGATAATGTTCTATTATTAGCTTCATTAATAACTCCAGTACAACTTATTAAAAGATTGACTTATAAGTAATATTTATTTGACCAAAATAGCATTTTTCTTTAATTTCTTAGCCAATATGGGATTAATGCCTATACCTTCACAAATTATAAAGCGATGAATTAGAGGCAATGATATGTTATATAACCAGCATCATGAAAAAGATAACTGCGGATTTGGTCTGATTGCTCATATTGAAGGGCAACCAAGTCATAAAGTGGTGCGCACCGCTATTCACGGATTAGCAAGAATGCAGCATCGAGGCGCAATCTTATCTGACGGTAAAACCGGCGATGGCTGTGGACTTTTATTACAAAAACCAGATCGATTTTTTAGATTAGTTGCGCAAGACGCAGGTTGGCGTTTAGCAACTAATTATGCGGTAGGCATGCTGTTTCTTAGCCAAGATGAGCAAGAAGCACAAGCAAGCCGTCAGATTGTAGAAGAGGAATTAGCTGACGAAACACTATCAATATTAGGTTGGCGAGAAGTGCCTATTGATAAAAGTGTTTTAGGTGAAATTGCATTATCTTCACTGCCTAAAATTGAACAAGTCTTTGTCAATGCGCCAGCAGGATGGACGAAAATTGATTTAGAACGCCGTTTATATATGGTTCGCCGTCGCATTGAAAAACGCGTACAAGACGACACCTTTTATGTTTGTAGCTTTTCGAATCAGGTTAATATCTACAAAGGCTTATGTATGCCTAAAGATTTGCCTCGATTCTATTTAGATTTAGCCGATATTCGAATGGAAACGGCGATTTGTTTATTTCATCAACGTTTTTCAACCAATACCGTTCCACGTTGGCCACTTGCTCAACCGTTTAGACATTTAGCGCATAATGGTGAAATCAATACCATTAAAGGCAATCGTCAATGGGCAAAAGCCCGTTCCTACAAATTTAAAACACCACTGATTCCTGATTTACAAAATGCGGCACCGTTTGTGAATGTCACAGGGTCTGATTCCAGTTCACTGGATAACATGTTAGAACTGTTCCTTGTCGGTGGGATGGATATTGTCAGGGCGATGCGCTTATTAGTACCACCGGCATGGCAAAATAATCCCGATATGAATGAAGATCTTCGTGCCTTCTTTGACTTTAATTCGATGCATATGGAACCGTGGGATGGCCCAGCAGGTATTGTTATGTCAGACGGTCGCTATGCCGCATGTAATTTAGATAGAAACGGCTTACGTCCTGCTCGTTATGTTATTACCACCGATAAACTCATTACCTGTGCTTCTGAAATTGGTATTTGGGATTATCAACCTGACGAAGTCGTCAGCAAAGGACGAGTTGGGCCGGGTGAGTTATTAGTAATCGATACCGAAGAAGGTCGTATCTTACAATCTTCTGAAACGGACAATGACTTACAAAAACGTCATCCTTATAAAGAATGGATGGCAAAAAATGTTAAACAGCTTATCCCTTTTGAAAGTCTACCTGATGAGAACATTGGCTCACGTGATTACGATGACACTTTACTAGCTACTTACCAAAAACAGTTTGGTTATAGTGCAGAAGAAATTGATCAATGTATTCGTGTCTTAGGTGAAAATGGGCAAGAAGCAACAGGTTCAATGGGCGATGATACGCCATTTGCTGTCTTATCAAGTAAACCTCGATTAATCTATGATTATTTTCGTCAAAAATTTGCGCAGGTAACCAATCCGCCTATTGATCCATTACGTGAAGCTCACGTCATGTCGCTATCAACTAGCATTGGTCGCGAGATGAATGTCTTTGCTGAAGCCGAAGGTCAAGCACATCGAGTCGCGTTTAAATACCCTGTTTTGGTTTACTCTGATTTCCAACAATTAACAGCATTGGAATCACGTTACTATCAATCTGAAACACTAGATATTACTTACGAAATCGATGGTAGCTTGCGTGATGCCATTGAACAATTATGCGGTGATGCCGAAGCCAAAGTACGTAATGGTACCGTATTAATCATTTTATCTGATAAAAATATCGCAGCCGATCGATTACCGATTCCTGCCCCAATGGCTGTAGGTGCAGTACAGCAACGTCTAGTTGAAAAAAACTTACGCTGTGATGCCAATATTATTGTTGAAACCGCAAGCTGTCGCGATCCACACCAATTTGCCGTGCTGCTTGGTTTTGGTGCAACGGCTATCTATCCTTATTTAGCTTACGAAACCCTAGCCCAAATGGTCGACAATGGCACGATAAATAAGTCTTACCGTGAAGCCATTATCAACTACCGCAATGGTATTAATAAAGGCTTGTACAAAATCATGTCTAAAATGGGGATATCCACTGTCGCCTCGTACCGCTGCTCAAAACTTTTTGAAGCGGTTGGTCTGCATAAAGATGTGGTAGAACTCTGTTTCCAAGGTGTGACTAGCCGTATTAGTGGTGCAAATTTTGATGATTTTGCTCAAGATCAGTTCAATTTATCGAAAAAAGCATGGTTACGCCGTAAACCATTAGACCAAGGTGGTTTACTCAAATTTGTCCATGGCGGCGAATATCACGCTTATAATCCCGATGTAGTTCAATCGTTACAAAAAGCGGTTAACAATGGGCGTTACGAAGATTATAAGCTTTATACCGATATCGTTAATAATCGCCCGCCAGCGACATTACGGGATTTATTAAAACTTAATCCCCCTGAAAATGCAGCAATTTCGTTAGATCAGGTTGAACCTGAAGAGTCACTATTCAAACGTTTTGATTCGGCGGCGATGTCAATTGGTGCATTAAGTCCTGAAGCTCATGAATCGCTTGCTGAAGCAATGAACACATTAGGTGGCTATTCTAATTCAGGCGAAGGAGGTGAAGATCCTGCTCGGTATAACAGTATAAAAGTGTCACGCATAAAACAAGTCGCATCAGGTCGATTTGGTGTAACGCCGGGCTATTTAATGAGTGCTGATGTGATTCAGATCAAAGTAGCGCAAGGTGCAAAACCGGGTGAAGGCGGTCAATTACCAGGTGACAAAGTAACCCCTTACATAGCTAAATTACGTTTTTCCGTACCCGGGGTGACATTAATCTCGCCACCACCGCATCACGATATTTATTCAATCGAAGATTTGGCACAGTTGATCTTTGATCTAAAACAGATTAACCCTCAAGCAATGATTTCGGTGAAATTAGTGTCCGAACCAGGCGTAGGAACTATTGCAACTGGGGTCGCAAAAGCTTATGCCGATTTGATCACAATTTCGGGATATGATGGTGGTACCGGTGCTAGCCCATTAACGTCAGTCAAATATGCTGGCTCACCATGGGAACTGGGTTTAGTTGAAACACAACAATCATTGGTTGCTAATGGTTTACGTCACAAAATTCGTTTACAGGTTGACGGTGGGTTAAAAACCGGTACAGACATTGTAAAAGCGGCAATTTTAGGTGCTGAAAGTTTCGGCTTTGGTACGGGGCCAATGGTGGCTTTAGGTTGTAAATATCTACGTATTTGCCATTTAAATAACTGTGCCACAGGTGTTGCGACACAAGATGAAAAATTACGTAGTGACCATTATCATGGTTTACCTGAAAAAGCGATGAACTATTTCCGTTTTATTGCACGTAACACAAGGGAAGTCATGGCAGAACTTGGCGTAAGTCGAATTGTTGATTTAATTGGACGTACCGATTTACTGTTAGAGCTTGATGGTATTACGGCTAAACAACAAAAACTGGATTTATCAGGATTACTTGAAACTGCGACACCAGTAGAAGGCAAACCCGTCTACTGTATTGAAGATAATAAACCGTTTGATAAAGGTGTATTGAATAAAGAAATTATTACTCAAGCACAACAATTTGTGGATAATCGTCAAAGTAAAAGTTTCTACTTTGATATTCAAAATACTGATCGTTCGGTGGGAACTAGCTTATCAGGTTATATTGCCAAAAAATATGGCGATCAAGGTTTAGTTGCCGATCCAATTTCACTCAATTTCACCGGTACTGCTGGGCAAAGCTTTGGTGTTTGGAATGCTGGTGGCGTAAATTTAACCCTAACAGGTGATGCCAATGACTACGTTGGTAAAGGCATGGTAGGGGGTCGCATCGTCATTCGACCACCTCAAGGCTCGGCATTTTTAAGTCATGAAGCAACCATTGCCGGTAACACCTGTCTATATGGTGCAACAGGCGGTAAATTGTTTGCAGCAGGACGTGCTGGTGAACGTTTTGCCGTACGTAACTCTGGTGCAATTAGCGTGGTTGAAGGTATCGGCGATAACGGCTGTGAATATATGACAGGTGGCATTGTCTGTGTCTTAGGTAAAACTGGTGTTAACTTTGGTGCTGGCATGACTGGTGGATTTGCTTATATTTTAGATGCCGATGGTGATTTCCATAAACGGATTAACCAAGAACTTGTTGAAATGTTAAACGTTGCTGATTATTCGATTCATGAAGAGCATCTACGAGGCTTAATCATGGAACATGCTCAACTAACCCACTCTTCACGTGCTGAAGAAATTTTAGCTAACTGGGAAGATTTCGCTAAACAATTTGTATTAGTTAAACCTAAATCCAGTGATGTAAAAGCGCTGCTCGGTCACCGAAGCCGATCATCAGCAGAACTTCATGTTCAAGCACAATAAGGAGAGCACGGAAATGAGTCAAAATGTTTATCAGTTCATCGATTTACAACGTGTTGATCCACCTAAAAAATCGTTGAATATTCGAAAAATAGAGTTTGTTGAAATTTATGAGGGATTTTCGGCTTCACAATCACAAGCCCAAGCCGATCGCTGCTTAGCGTGTGGGAATCCTTATTGTGAATGGCGTTGTCCTGTTCATAACTATATACCTAATTGGCTAAAACTGTTGAATGAAGGCAAAATTTTAGAAGCGGTTGAGCTTTCTCATCAAACAAACAGTCTACCAGAAGTGTGTGGTCGGGTTTGCCCTCAAGATCGGCTGTGTGAAGGCTCATGTACTTTAAATGCTGAGTTCGGTGCAGTAACTATTGGTAACATTGAACGTTATATTACCGATGAAGCTTTTAAACTGGGTTGGAAGCCTAACTTGTCTAATGTTGAAAAAACAGGGTTAAAAGTTGCAATCATTGGTGCAGGGCCTGCTGGACTTGCATGTGCTGATGTGTTAGTCCGTAATGGCGTAACGCCCGTTGTTTTTGACCGTCATCCTGAAATTGGTGGACTGTTAACCTTTGGTATCCCTGCCTTTAAATTAGATAAAGAAGTATTGATTAATCGTCGACGTATCTTTACCGACATGGGTATTGAATTTCGGCTGAATACCGAAGTGGGGAAAACGGTACAATTAACGGACTTACTCAATGAATTTGATGCTATTTTTGTTGGAACCGGTACTTATCAATCAATGCGAGCCGGTCTAATGAATGAAGATGCGGATGGTGTTTATGATGCCCTTCCATTCTTAATTGCCAATACCAAACATATTATGAAGCATAAGCAAACTGATGATACACCTTACATTGACATGAAAAATAAACGTGTTGTAGTTTTAGGCGGTGGTGATACAGCCATGGACTGTGTACGGACGTCAATTCGTCAAGGTGCAATTGAAGTCACCTGTGCTTATCGTCGAGATGAAGCCAATATGCCCGGCTCTAAACGAGAAGTAAAAAATGCGAAAGAAGAAGGTGCACAATTCCAATTTAATGTGCAACCCCTCAGTATTGAAATTAACAATACAGGTCAAGTTACTGGTGTCAAAATGGTTAGAACAGAACTCGGTCAACCCGATGCAAATGGTCGCCGTTCGCCAGTGATTATCGAAGGATCTGAATTCATACTTCCTGCCGATGCTGTTATTATGGCATTTGGTTTTAGACCTCATGCCATGCCTTGGTTAGCAGAACATGGTGTCAATTTTGATACTCAAGGTCGTATTGTTGCCCCAGAAATTAAAGGCTACCAAACCAGCCATCCAAAAATCTTTGCTGGTGGTGATGCAGTAAGAGGATCGGATTTAGTGGTGACTGCCATTAGCGAAGGTCGCAAAGCGGCAGAAGGGATTTTAGATTATTTAGAAGTATAAAGCGATTGACTAAGTTAACCTTATGCCCATACCCTAATGAGCGGGAGTAAGGTTTACTACTCAATATTTATTGATCTGTCTAAACCATAACGTTTATTGATTACAACCTAAATATCGTTATTTATCGGATTGAAATTGCCAATGAATATTTACTTTGATAATTGGCATTAAATTACCATTAGCTGATACCATGAATTTGTATCAGCTAATAACCTTTGGTTATTGGATTACTTGGCTATAAATAGACAACCTGAGAACCATTTTCAGGATTTTTAGTCGCCTCAGCAAACCCTTCTAAGAAAAAGGCAAGATGATCTGCTTCATCCCCTAAAAGGCGCCCTTTGACTTTATTCCAAGTTAATAACACGATAGCCGCTTGTGGTTCACAACTAATTAACATCGGTTGTTCAAGTTCTTCATTCCAATAAAACTCACCGCCGTATAATTTTTGGGCTGTCAGTAATAAATAACAACCATACTCTTGAGCAATCATATTAAGCTGTTCTTCAGGAATACTAAAATTTTTCTCAGCTAATTCACCAATAATTATTTCAACAACAGAAATACTTTTTTCGGAATAATCGAGCTGGTTAATACTCCACGTTGGACTATGTAAAATGGCATTTTGTGCCCATGCTTCGATTTCTTGATATAATTCATTTTTTTCAGTCATATTTATTTACTTCGCTAGTTGATATTTCCAATTGTTTAACAAGTTGCCATGCGGCTTCCATTTCTTCAAGTGTTGCATCCGTTAAACGACGATTATTTTGTTTCAGTATTGCTTCAACTTGTTTAAATCGACGTTCAAATTTATGATTTGCCCGTTGTAAACAGAGCTCCGATTTAACTTTTAGATGTCTGGCTAAATTGACGGTCGCAAAAAACAGATCCCCCAGTTCTTCCTCGATTTTTGATTGATCTTGTACCGTTTTATTTAGCTCATGTTCTACTTCGTCGAGCTCTTCCTTAACTTTATTTAAAACTGGCGTTAACTCCTGCCAATCAAACCCAACCGACGCACAACGTTTTTGGATTTTTTCGGCTTTCATTAAAGCAGGAATGGCGTTAGGTATGTCATCTAACAATGAGTATTGTGCGCGCTCGTCACGCTCTTTTTGTTTTAATTGTTCCCAATTCGGTTTTTCAGTTGTCTTATCATCAAAAATATGCGGATGACGACTAACTAATTTATCAGCAACAGCTTGACAGATATCCTCAAAATCAAACTGACCTTGTTCACTGGCAAGATCGGCGTAAAAAATAATTTGAAACAATAAATCGCCCAATTCTTTTTTGAGTTCATTCATATCCTGTTTATCTATCGCATCAAGAACTTCATAAGTTTCTTCTAGTGTATAAGATTTTAATGAATCAAAAGTCTGCATGCGATCCCATTCACAACCGTCAATAGGGTCACGTAATTGTTTAGTAATTGCAAGTAAACGCTTGAGTGGGTTCACAATCTATCTCACCAATCGTAACGGAACATTAATCTAATCAGTGTATCATAAATTTAAACTGTTTTTATTTTCAATAGTGAATTTATACTATTGTAAATATAATTGTCTATTATTTATCCTGAAACACGCACAAAAAAGATTAAATTAATTGAGTTATCATAACTTCTAGCCCATAAAGCTGAATTAAGTATATAATAACCGCATATTGAATTAACTTTACGATAATATATGAATAATTTACGAGAACTTACACTTCGAGGCACAATACTGGGTGCTTTTATTACAATTATTTTTACTGCATCAAATGTGTACCTTGGTTTAAAAGTCGGATTAACCTTTTCATCGGCTATTCCTGCCGCTGTCATCTCAATGGCAATCTTAAGACTATTTTCAGGATCAACCATATTAGAAAATAACATGGTACAAACTCAAGCTTCTGCTGCCGGAACGCTATCATCTATTATATTCGTTCTACCTGGATTATTGATGATTGGTTACTGGCAAGATTTTCCATTTTGGTTAACTTTTGCCATTTGTGCCGCTGGGGGAATGCTTGGGGTATTATTCTCAATTCCATTACGTCATGTGATGGTAGTCAAAAGTACATTACCTTATCCTGAAGGTGTTGCTGCCGCTGAGATTTTAAAAGCAGGCTCAAAAACAGACAGTAATGATGCTTCTGCCAACGAAGGATTGAAAGATATTTTAGTGGGAGGCGTTATCGCTTCTACTGTCAGTTTATTGACCAATGGTTTTCGGGTTTTATCTGAAAGCGCTTCATACTGGTTTACCGGTGGAAAATCGATTTTTCAATTGCCTATGGGGTTTTCATTAGCACTTCTTAGTGCAGGTTACTTGATTGGAATTGTATCTGGGATTGCCGTTTTAATAGGAACCATTATTGCCTGGGGATTTGGAATTCCAATTTTAAGTGCAATGACAGATTATGATACAACGCAACCACTAGCAAATATTGCAATGGGACTTTGGGCTAAAGATATCCGTTTTATTGGCGCAGGAACGATTGCTATTGCGGCAATTTGGACATTATTAACCTTAATCAAACCAGTTATTGAAGGTTTAAAAACATCATTCAAAACGTTACGTTCAGATGTATCTGTAAATGATATTGCACCGACAGAACGTGATCTATCACCTAAATCAATCTTTTTGATTATGGCAGGTATGGTTATTATTTTAGTCGCTACGTTTTACTCATTTATTTCAGATAGTGGGTTATCGACGGGCGTTGCATGGATACTGGTTATTTGTGCTGTTTTATTTGCTTTTATTATGGGTTTTCTTGTTGCAGCTGCTTGCGGATATATGGCAGGATTAGTCGGATCGTCAGCTAGCCCTATTTCAGGTATTGCAATTGTTGCCGCTATCGTGATATCACTTATCTTACTTGGATTAGGCGAAGCAAATAATATACTTTCCACGGCTGAAGGCACAAACTTTGCGACAGCCTTAGCGCTATTCACAACCAGCGCAGTATTAGCCGTTGCTTGTATCTCAAATGATAACTTGCAAGATCTTAAAACGGGTTATTTGGTTAATGCCACACCTTGGAAACAACAAGTTGCATTACTAATAGGTTGTGTTGTTGGTGCCATTGTTATTGCTCCTATTTTAGAAATTCTTTATAACGCGTATGGTTTCACGGGCGCATTACCACGACCAGATATGGATCAATCACAAGTTTTAGCTGCACCTCAAGCAACACTGATGACAACCATTGCAAAAGGAATCTTTTCACATAAACTTGATTGGACAATGATTCTAATTGGATTAGTCGTTGGAACCGTGATTATTATTATTGATCTTCTTTTGGCAAAAGCAAAATGTAAATTTCGCTTACCCGCACTGGCTGTCGGTTTAGGTATCTATTTACCACCAACGATTACTGCCCCAATTTTTGTCGGTACATTGCTATCATGGATAATTAAACGTAATGCTTACGCTAAAGCTCAAAAATACAATTTAAATCCTGAAGAACAATTTAAAAAAGTGGATCGTAAAGCGGCATTAATTTCTTCGGGATTAATAGTTGGTGAAAGCTTAGTTGGTGTCTTATTAGCGATCGTTATTGTTATTAGTATCACGCAAGGTAAAGGTGAAGCTCCATTAGCAATCGAGGCTGATTTAGGTTTCTTACCACAATATTTAGGTTTAGCTGTCTTTGTGGGTATTTGCTTATATATTATTCGTCGAGCATTATCCGCAATTAAAAAACAGTAATAATTTATATTTATAATTAAGCCCTTTATTGCTTAAAATAGAGGGCTTGATAAAATCGCTTTTCCAATTTAAACCCCGCTATAAATTAATTATCATCCTTCTTTTGTGACTAGATTAAATGATAACCATTTCCCTATCTGGAAATATTCAATAGCACGCTCAACCAATTATTGCCACAAGTTAAAGTTTAAAATAATGAAACTTTCACTTAGCCCATTAAACTTTTTCATTTTGCATAACTTTCAATATTTGTTAGCATAACCCAATTTATTTTACATATTAAACAGCAAAATCATGATAGTATTTGATTCCATTCAAGTTCGCTTAGGCATTAATCTACTTTTAGATAATGCATCTGCTACCATTAATCCTAAACAAAAAGTAGGGTTAGTTGGGAAAAATGGTTGCGGAAAGTCCACTCTCTTCTCATTAATAAAAGGCGAAATTCAAACGGATGCAGGCAGCTTAAGTTTTCCATCACAATGGCAATTAGCTTGGGTTAACCAAGAAACTCCCGCGCTAGATATACCCGCTATTGAATATGCTATTGATGGTGATCGTGAATATCGACAGCTAGAACAAAAGCTAGCTATCGCCAACCAACACAATAATGGTGAGCAAATTGCTAATATTCATGAAAAACTGGATAACATTGACGCATGGACAATACGAGCAAGAGCCGCCACATTATTACATGGTTTAGGTTTTTCTAACGAGCAACTACAATTACCAGTTAAATCCTATTCAGGTGGTTGGCGCATGCGTTTAAATCTAGCTCAAGCACTCATGTGTCGTTCTGATCTACTCCTTCTTGATGAACCTACCAATCACCTTGACTTAGATGCCGTTATTTGGCTGGAAAAATGGCTGAGTAACTATCAAGGTACATTAATTTTAATCTCACATGATCGTGATTTTTTAGATCCGTTAGTTAATAAAATTATTCATATTGAACAAAAAAGTTTGTTTGAATATACCGGTAACTATTCATCATTTGAAGTTCAACGTGCAACTAAATTAGCACAGCAACAATCACTTTATGAAAGCCAACAACAAAAAGTCGCACACCTACAAAGCTACATAGACCGCTTTAGAGCAAAAGCAACCAAAGCCAAACAAGCTCAAAGCAGAATAAAAATGCTAGAAAAAATGGAACTCATTGCCCCTGCACATGTAGACAATCCTTTTCATTTTAATTTCAAACCTTCTGAATTTTTGCCAAGTCCATTACTGATGATGGACAAAGTTGTGGCAGGCTACGATGATAAAATCGTACTAGAAAAAATTAAATTAAATCTTGTTCCGGGTTCACGCATAGGCTTACTGGGTCGTAATGGTGCCGGTAAATCAACCTTAATAAAATTATTAGCGGGCGAACTTCAACCTAAAGAGGGGCATATTAATCTCGCTAAAGGTGTTCAATTAGGCTATTTTGCTCAACATCAATTGGAATATTTACGTGCCAATGAATCACCACTTTGGCATTTAACTCAGCTTGCTGATCCAAAAATAACAGAACAGGAATTGCGTAACTATCTGGGTGGTTTTGATTTTCATGGTGATAAAGTGAATGAACCAGTTAAAACATTTTCGGGCGGTGAAAAAGCTCGATTGGTTTTAGCGCTAATTGTGTGGCAAAAACCGAATCTATTATTACTTGATGAACCCACTAACCATTTGGATTTAGATATGCGTCAAGCATTAACTGAAGCACTTATAGGCTTTGAAGGTGCTTTAGTCGTTGTATCGCATGATCGCCATTTATTGCGCTCGACAACGGATGAATTTTATTTAGTGCATGATCACAAAGTCGAACCATTTAATGGCGATCTTGATGATTACCAAAAATGGCTTGCCGAAGAACAAAAAGCAGAAAATAAACCAGATACCGTTAACGTAGCCAGTAAAAATGATAGCATTCAAAATGTTTCCGCCACCGATCGCAAAGAACAAAAACGCCGTGAAGCAGAATTAAGAGTACAAATGCAACCCATTAAAAAAGAGCTACAAAAAATGGAGCAAAAACTTGAGCTATTAACTGAGCAATTACAAAATATTGAACAGTTACTAGCAGATCCTGCTATTTATGAAAACGATAAAAAAACAGCGTTGACTGAATTACTACTTAAACAAAGTAAAATTAAAAGCGAACAAGAAGACACTGAAATGAACTGGTTAGATTTACAACAACAACTTGAAGATTTTCAATTAAACTAACTTTGTATTTAAGATATAAAAAGAGAAGCGCACAAAATATTAAGAGCATGAGTCTTAATTCAATCGCAATAAGTTTCAGGTTGTTAATCGTATTTTAACTATTTATTTTGTGCAAAAAAAATCACAGCCTTTGCTGTGATTTTTTTATTCTTAATTGAACTAAACTTATTCAATTAAAATTAACTTTTTTCAACTTGACTAAAATCAAGCTCAACAGGTGTTGAACGTCCAAAAATTGAAACTGAAACTTTTAGGCGACTTTTTTCATAATCGACTTCTTCAACCACACCATTAAAGTCTGCAAATGGACCATCATTAACACGTACCAATTCGCCTGGCTCAAATAACGTTTTAGGACGAGGTTTATCACCAACTTGTTGTAAACGATTCATAATAGCATCAACTTCACGTTGGCTTATTGGGGCTGGTCTGTCAGAAGTACCGCCAATAAATCCCATGGTTCTTGGTACACTTTTAACTAAGTGCCAAGTTGCATCATTCATCATCATTTCAACTAAAACATAACCGGGAAAGAATTTACGCTCACTTTTACGACGTTGACCACTTTTCATTTCAACAACTTCTTCGGTAGGCACAAGCACTTCACCAAAAGAACCTTCCATATTATGTAACTTGATATATTCACGTAGTGATTGTGCAACACGTGCTTCATAGCCAGAATAAGCTTGAATAACATACCATCGTTTTTGTTGTATTTCACTCATATTAACGTCCTATTGATGTTAAATAAAAGACGACCCAACGGAATAATGTATCCATTCCCCAAAGGGCTAAACCAACGACGACTGTAACAGCCACAACGAGCATAGTTGTCTGTGTAGCGTCTTTACGAGAAGGCCATACCACCTTTCTTAACTCTTTTCTTGAATCTTGTAAAAATGCAAGAAATGACTTACCTTTAGTGGTTGTAAGAGCAATAAATAAAGTGAAAAGTGAAATTACACTAACCGTAATAATGCGGACGATTGTATTAGGTTGATATATATCATTTGCTTGAGCAAAATAGGAATTTCCCCAAACAATAATTGCAATCAATACTAAAACTAAACCCCATTTGAGTTTATCTAGAACCGAGTTTGTAGCTTGACTTTCGTTACTTACTTGCATATAAAACCTATGAGTATGTTATTTATAATAATATCTATTTTCCAAAATGCTCTTTTTAAAATAAAAACATTTTGCTAAACAGACCAGATAAGAAAGGGCATCGCATGATACCCTTTCAACAGTTATTAAATATAAATTATTTAATAACCTTAGCAACAACACCCGCACCAACTGTACGACCACCTTCACGAATCGCAAAACGTAAACCTTCTGCCATCGCGATTGGGTGAATTAATGATACTGACATTTTGATGTTATCGCCTGGCATTACCATTTCTACGCCTTCCGGTAATTCGATTGTACCAGTCACGTCAGTTGTACGGAAGTAGAACTGTGGACGGTAACCTTTGAAGAATGGAGTGTGACGACCACCTTCATCTTTACTTAAGATATACACTTCTGATTCGAAATCAGTATGTGGTGTAATTGAACCTGGTTTTGCTAATACTTGACCACGTTCGATTTCTTCACGTTTAGTACCACGAAGTAATACACCTACGTTTTCACCAGCACGACCTTCGTCTAGTAATTTACGGAACATTTCAACACCAGTACAAGTTGTTTTTGCTGTTGGTTTGATACCAACGATTTCAACATCTTCACCAACTTTGATAATACCGCTTTCTACACGACCTGTTACCACTGTACCACGACCTGAAATTGAGAACACGTCTTCAATTGGTAATAGGAATGGTTTGTCGATGTCACGTTGTGGCTCTGGGATATAAGTGTCTAACGCTTCCGCTAATTCAACAATTTTGTCTTCCCATGCTGCATCGCCTTCTAACGCTTTTAACGCTGAACCACGAATAACTGGTGTATCATCACCCGGGAAGTCGTATTGAGATAGAAGTTCACGTACTTCCATTTCAACTAATTCTAATAACTCTTCATCATCAACCATATCACATTTGTTTAAGAATACGATGATGTAAGGAACACCTACTTGACGACCTAAAAGGATGTGCTCACGAGTTTGTGGCATTGGACCATCAGTTGCTGCTACGACTAAGATAGCACCGTCCATTTGCGCTGCACCAGTGATCATGTTTTTAACATAGTCAGCATGGCCTGGGCAGTCTACGTGTGCGTAGTGACGAGTTGGTGTGTCGTATTCAACGTGTGAAGTATTGATGGTAATACCACGTGCTTTTTCTTCTGGTGCGTTATCGATTTGATCGAATGCACGAGCTTGTCCGCCGTATTTTTTAGCAAGAACAGAAGTAATTGCAGCAGTTAAAGTTGTTTTACCATGGTCAACGTGGCCGATTGTACCAACGTTAACGTGGGGTTTTGTACGTTCAAATTTTTCTTTAGACATTTATTGTCCCTCAAATGTAATACAAATCGGTGGTGAATCACCACATTAACCAAGTATTATATTTTATATCAACATAATACTAACTTAAAATTAGCTCTGAATGATAACAGATAAAGCCGTCCAGTGACAAGCTTTTAAGCAGTCAAATTCGATATTTTTAGAAGTTTAGGAAAGTAACAAGAATGGTGCTGATAGGCAGATTTGAACTGCCGACCTCACCCTTACCAAGGGTGCGCTCTACCAACTGAGCTATATCAGCAATTGGAGCGGGCAGCGGGAATCGAACCCGCATCATCAGCTTGGAAGGCTGAGGTAATAGCCATTATACGATGCCCGCATGTTCAAACTCGGCTACCTAAATGCTTCAATTAGCTATTGCTAATATTAGATATATGGTGGTGGGGGAAGGATTCGAACCTTCGAAGTGTGACACGGCAGATTTACAGTCTGCTCCCTTTGTCCGCTCGGGAACCCCACCCCGAATCTTTTTAAATTTGTCTACTTAGGAAAATGGTGCCGGCTGCCGGAATCGAACTGGCGACCTACTGATTACAAGTCAGTTGCTCTACCTACTGAGCTAAGCCGGCCTAAGTGCTGCGCATTATGGACTAGAACATTTAAGCTTGCAAGCAAAAAAAACAAATTTTATTTTGTTTGCTTAAAAAAAAATCAAAAACATAAAAAAACCCCGAAATATAGACAATTTCAGGGTTTTATTTAATCAAAAATAATTTTTTAGATTATTTCTTTTTTACCGCTTTTTTCTTAGTAGTAGAAGCTACACCTTTAGCCGCTGTATGCACAGCAACATCTTCACTGATATCACCGTTATCTTGATATGGACGACCATAATAGGTATCAAGCAAGATTTGTTTTAGTTCAGCAATTAAAGGATAACGAGGATTTGCGCCCGTACATTGGTCATCAAATGCATCTACAGCAAGTTGGTCAACTTGTGCTAAGAACGTTTTTTCATCCACACCAAACTCTTTTATAGAGAAAGGTATTTCAAGATCTTTTCTAAGTTGATCTAACCAACCAATTAATTTCTCAACTTTCTTCTCATCTTTATCCGCAGCAGCCGTTAAACCTAAATGATCAGCAATTTCAGCGTATCGACGAATAGCTTGAGGATAACCATATTGACTAAATGTACCTTGTTTAGTTGGCTTATCTGTTGCATTAAAACGGACAACATTGCTGATGAGCATTGCATTAGCCACACCATGTGGGATATGGAAAGCTGCACCAATTTTATGCGCCATTGAGTGACAAATACCTAAAAATGCTTGAGCAAAAGCAACACCTGCTAATGTCGCTGCACTGTGTACTTTTTCTCGAGCGATAGGATTTTTAGCCCCTTCTTTATAGCTTGCCGGTAAATAGGACTTAAGCATACTTAAAGCTTGTAATGCTTGACCGTCAGAAAACTCTGTTGCCATTACTGACACATAAGCTTCTAAAGCATGAGTTACCGCATCGTAACCACCAGCAGCACAAAGTGAACGTGGCATATTCATCACTAAGTTAGCATCTACAATTGCCATATGAGGCGTAACAGCATAATCGGCTAACGGATATTTTTGTCCAGTTGCATCATCCGTCACAACTGCGAATGGCGTCACTTCAGAACCGGTTCCTGATGTTGTGGTAACACAGATCAATTTTGCTTTTTTGCCCATATTCGGGAAATGACAAGCACGTTTACGAATATCCATAAAACGTAATGCTAATTCATCGAATTTAGTTTCTGGGTGTTCATAAAGAACCCACATGATTTTTGCAGCATCCATTGGTGAACCACCGCCTAAAGCAATAACAGTATCAGGCTGGAATGCTCTCATTGATTCAGTCCCTTTACGAACAACACTTAAGGTTGGATCAGCTTCAACATCAAAGAATGTTTCACAAAGAACACCTTGTGACTCTAATTGATCGGTGATTTGTTTTGAATAACCATTGTTAAATAGGAATTTATCAGTGACTAAAAAGACGCGTTTTGCGCCTTGCTCAACGACTTCATTTAAAGCAATAGGAAGTGAGCCACGTTTAAAATAGATAGAACTTGGTAATTTGTGCCATAACATGTTTTCTGCTCTCTTAGCGATTGTTTTCTTGTTAAGTAAGTGTTTCGGTCCAACATTTTCAGATACCGAGTTACCTCCCCAAGAACCACAACCTAATGTTAGTGACGGCGCTAAATCAAAATTATATAAATCGCCAATACCACCATGCGCAGCAGGTTGGTTAATCAAAATACGGCAAGTTTTCATTTTTTTGCCAAAATAATCGATACGTTCACGATTGCTATCTTGATCGGTGTAAAGAACAGAAGTATGACCCATACCACCCATTTCAACTAATTTTTCAGCCTTTTCTACTGCTTCAGTAAAATCTTTAGCTTTAAACATAGCTAACGTCGGTGAAAGTTTTTCATGCGCAAACGGTTCAGATAGATCAACTTTGCTCACTTCACCTACCAGTACTTTTGAACCTGCTGGTACTTTAAAACCTGCTAATTCAGCAATTTTGGTCGCTGGTTGACCAACGATATTAGCATTTAAAGCACCCTTGTCATTTAAAATGATACCTTGAACGGCTTTAGTCTCTTTAGCATTTAAAACGTATGCACCGTATTGTGTTAACAAGCGACGTACTTCGTCATAAACAGAATCAACTACGACGATAGCCTGTTCAGAAGCACAAATCATACCATTATCAAACGTTTTAGACATCAGAACGGAAGCCACTGCTCGTTTTAAATCCGCTGTTTCGTCAATGATGACAGGCGTATTACCTGCGCCAACACCTAATGCAGGTTTACCTGAACTATAAGCTGCTTTCACCATACCTGGGCCACCGGTTGCTAAAATTGCAGCGACATCATCATGATGCATTAAAGCATTTGATAATTCGATAGAGGGCTCATCAATCCAACCAATAATATCTTTTGGCGCACCAGCTTTTATAGCTGCATTTAGAACAATTCTGGCTGCTTCAATAGTTGATTTTTTTGCTCTAGGATGAGGGGAGAAGACGATTGCGTTACGGGTTTTAAGACTGATAAGGGATTTGAAAATAGCGGTGGAAGTTGGATTGGTCGTCGGTACTATTCCACATATGATCCCTAAAGGTTCGGCTAGCGTAATAGTTCCAAAGGGTTCATTTTCTGCCACTACGCCACAAGTTTTGTCATGACGATATTTGTTTAGAATATATTCTGCAGCAAATAAGTTTTTAATCACTTTATCTTCTACAATCCCCATACCCGATTCAGCAACAGCTTGTTGGGCTAGTGGAATTCTCGCAGCTGCAGCAGCTTTTGCAGCCTCCGTGAAAATTTTATCCACTTGTTCTTGAGTATAAGTTGAATAAGTTTCCTGTGCTTTTTTTACACGGGCCATTAACTCATTTAACTCATTCATATTAGTTACTGCCATAGATTACTCCTTGAAATTAAAAAATAAATCTGAATCGTTTGGCGTCTTCCTTGAATCTTTTTAATGCCTATGCATAATAACAAAACGAAATTGCCGTTATCGTAAATCAGTTTTTTACTTTATACAATAAGATCTTGCAGAAAAATAAATGTTATTGAACATGGGTAAGTGAGATTCATCCTAATAGATAGGAAAAAATTAATATTTGAGATTTTTTGATAAAAAAAACTATTTTACTTAGGTAAAATAGCTTTTTTTAAATATGCTAAATTTTTTTGAAGAAATAAAAAGTTCACTTAAATTTTTGATAATTTGTCCAGTACATAACTAACAGCAACAAATCCAAAACTTGCCGTAACAGTCGTCACTGCGCCAAAACCTGATTCACAATCCATTTTTTTAGTGCCATGCGCTTCACTTTTCGTAAAACAGATTTGTCCATTTTGCGCCGGATATGTCAGTTGTTCTGTTGAGTAAACACAAGGTATCGAATATTTACCTTTACTATCTTTATTGAGTTTATAATCGTTCTTTAATCTTTCTCGTAATTTAGCTGCCAAAGGGTCTTGAATGGTTTTAGCCAAATCAGCTATTTTAATCTGTGTTGGATCTTTTTGCCCACCTGCGCCACCAATAGTAATGACTTTCAATTTTTGTCGCTTACAATAATTAAGCACGGCCGCTTTATCACGCACACTATCAATAGCATCAATGATATAATCATAACGAGGCAAGTTTTGAGCACCTAAATAATCTGAAACATTATCAATATTTATAAAGTCATCAATTTGATTAACAATACATTCAGGATTAATTTGTAATATTCGCTCAGCCATGACGGCGGTTTTAGCTTTACCTATATTTGTGGTTAAAGCATGAATCTGGCGATTGGTATTGGTCACACAGACATCATCCATATCTATCAAAGTAATTTGCCCGATACCACTGCGAGCAAGGGATTCAGCAACCCAAGAACCAACACCGCCAATCCCTATTACACAAATATGTGCACGAGCAAAACACGACAATGCGGATTGACCATACAACCGAGCAATGCCACTAAAACGTTGAAAATAACTGTCAGAAAATGTGTTATGCATAATTACCACTGATTTATCGAAATGTTAAAATACTAGCAGTGCATAAGGATTAACGCAACTAACGCTGCTATTCTTGTCATTGAGGTTATCGGTATTAGACTCATAAATTAACTATTTACGTCCTAATTTTAATATCTCTTGTACCATTTGTTTAGTATGGGTTTGCATATATTTTACTAAATGGTCATTTTTTTCATTGAGTAAAATGAGATAAAAACGATTACGAGCCAAATGCGTTGATTCATCATAAGTACTGACGATTAAATAACCTATACTATTTTTTTCATCCGTTCCTACGGCATAAGAAACGTTACCTTCTTGAGTGACTTTCGGCTCAGATGAACGCATTGCGATTTGCAATTTAAAGAGTTTTTGAGCATCTTGAGCATTGGCAACGATATCATCCATAATGATGAAATAATCTTCATAATAGGTTGCTGATTTAGGATCTTGCATGTACATAATTGCACGCTTATCATTAGGATTACCTGAACCACTATCGCGACTTTGATTATATATATAATAGGTTTTATTGTGGAAATCTAATTTTTTAGGTAAATCATAAGCGGGTAATTTTTGATTAATTACCGTTAACATTGGACCATAGTTGCCAGGTTGATAATTACTTTCTAAAGTCCCACAACCTAACAATAATATTGAGATAAAACTGACTATAACTTTTTTCATTTTTGTTTCCTTTTATTTTTTATCAATTAATTTTAGATAAGTAAGAAAAATGAGACTAATTCATTCATTACCAAATAGTATCCGTGTGATTGCTCATTATAGGGATAACCGTAAAATGAAGGACAAAAAAATTACATTTTGGATTATCAGGTAGAAATCAATAGACAGAAAGTCATGTGATACCTTGTCTTTTTTGATATACAAGGCATCACAAAATAATCGCTTAGTTTTTGAAGGAGTGAATCGGAGCAGGAATACGTCCACCACGATTAATAAAATCAAATGAGCTATATTTATTTACTGGCATCACAGGCGCATGACCCAATAACCCACCAAATTCAATATTATCACCCACTGTTAAATCAACCGCAGGAATGATGCGAACGGCAGTGGTCTTATGATTGATGACGCCGATTGCTGCTTCATCTGCAATAATAGCAGATATTGTTTCAGCTGGTGTATCACCCGGAATAGCAATCATATCAAGCCCGACCGAACAAACACAGGTCATTGCTTCTAATTTTTCTAAATTGAGTGCCCCCTTATTTACCGCATCAATCATCCCAGCATCTTCTGACACAGGAATAAATGCCCCACTTAAACCACCCACATGACCACATGCCATGACCCCACCTTTTTTGACAGCATCATTAAGCATCGCCAACGCAGCCGTTGTACCATGGGTTCCAACCACTTCCAGTCCCATTTCTTCTAAAATATGGGCAACTGAATCACCTATTGCAGGCGTTGGCGCTAAAGATAAATCAACAATACCAAATTTAACGCCTAAACGCTCCGAAGCCTCTTTACCAACAAGTTGTCCCATACGCGTAATTTTAAAAGCCGTTTTTTTGATTGTTTCCGCAACCACATCAAAAGGTTGACCTTTTACTTTTTCGAGCGCTCGCTTAACCACACCTGGTCCACTGACACCCACATTAATGACACAATCTGCTTCGCCTACACCATGAAAAGCCCCAGCCATAAACGGATTATCCTCAACAGCATTAGCAAACACAACTAATTTTGCACAAGCCATACTGCTATTATTCGCCGTTAATGCGGCCGCCTCTTTAATAATATGCCCCATCTGTTTTACGGCATCCATGTTGATACCGGTTTGTGTAGAACCTACATTAACCGATGAACAAACACGTTCTGTTTGGGCAAGAGCTTGTGGGATGGATTTAATCAAAATTTCATCACCTTTATGGTAACCTTTCTGCACTAACGCCGAAAATCCACCAATAAAGTTCACCCCCACCGCTTTAGCAGCTTGATCAAGTGTTTTTGCGAACGCGACATAATCACTATCATTACTTGCGCCTGCAATTAAGGATATTGGTGTAACAGAGATACGTTTATTAATAATTGGAATACCAAATTCAGACGTAATTTGATCACCAACTTTTACTAAATTTTTGGCTAATTTAGTAATTTTGTCATAGATTTTTTGACGGGCTTTTTCACCATCGCTATCAATACAATCAAGCAAAGAAATACCCATGGTTATTGTGCGAATATCAAGCTTTTCTTCCTCAATCATTTTAATCGTTTCGAGGATCTGTTTGGTTTCCATTAGTACTATCCTTCAGTAAAAATTATTGAATAAAATTTAAAGACGATGCATTGCATCAAATATCTCTTCGCGTTGAATATTTACTTTAACTTTAAGATTTTCGCCTGTTTGCGTTAAAGTATTTTTAACATCATCAAATGAAACATCGATTTTGGATAAATCGAGTAACATAATCATCGTGAAATATTCACCCATGATAGTTTGAGATACATCTAAAATATTAATATTCAATTCATATAATTTTTGACTTATACCAGCAATAATTCCGGTCTGGTCTTTTCCTATGACAGTTAAAATGGTTTTCATCACATACTCCGCACAAATTTTGGACAATCAAAAGATATTTACTTGGTTGATTATAATAACATCTTCAAAAATTATCGAAATAGGAGTAGATTGTTTTTTTTGTTAAAAATAAAAAAACACTAAAATAATTAAAAAGGGCAACATTATGAAAAATTTCCAAAAATCAAATAAATTGGATCATGTCTGTTACGACATCCGTGGACCAATTCTTGAGCACGCAAAGCGTCTTGAAGAAGAAGGTCAAACTATACTTAAACTCAATATTGGAAATCCTGCCCCTTTTGGTTTTGCCGCACCTGATGAATTATTAGTTGATGTCATCCGTAATTTGCCTTCTTCACAAGGATATTCCGATTCAAAAGGACTTTACTCTGCACGTAAAGCTATTATGCAACACTATCAAGCCAGAGGAATAACCAGTTTAGATGTCGAAGACATTTTTATCGGCAATGGTGTTTCTGAACTTATCGTACAATCGATGCAAGCATTGCTCAATAGCGGTGATGAAATCTTAGTTCCTATGCCAGATTATCCATTATGGACAGCTGCAATTAGTTTATCTGGTGGTAGTGCTGTTCATTACCTTTGCGATGAAGATGCTAATTGGTCACCCGATTTAGAGGATATTAAACGAAAGATCACCCCTAAAACCAAAGGAATTGTGATCATTAATCCTAATAATCCAACCGGTGCCGTCTATAGTAAACAGCTTCTACTTGATATTGCCGAAATTGCGCGTCAAAACAACCTTATTATTTTTGCTGACGAAATTTACGACAAAATTTTATATGATGATGCTGTTCATCATTCAATAGCCGCTTTAGCGCCCGATCTATTTGTCGTAACCATGAGCGGACTATCTAAAACTTATCGTGTTGCAGGTTTTAGGCAAGGATGGATGGCACTTTGTGGTCCTAAACAACATGTAAAAGGATATATTGAGGGACTAAATATGTTGGCGTCAATGCGATTATGCGCCAATGTCCCATTGCAACATGCCATTCAAGGTGCGCTTGGCGGTTATCAAAGTATTAATGAATTTATTGTTCCTGGTGGTCGTTTATATGATCAATGTATGCTTGCATGGCGCATGTTAAATGATATCCCAGGGGTAAGTTGTACTAAACCACAAGGCGCATTGTACTTATTTCCTAAACTTGATCAGCAAAAATTTAATATTCACAATGATCAGAAATTGGTTTTAGATTTTCTATTGCAAGAAAAAGTTCTTTTAGTACAAGGCAGTGGTTTCAACTGGCATAAACCCGATCATGTCAGAATTGTTGCGCTTCCACATACAGGTGAATTACAAGACGCTATCGAACGTTTTGCCAAATTTTTATCAAATTATCAACAATAAAACGAATCAACTCCCAATTTCAGTTGGGAGTTTTCTATCTGCAATGCTTCGTAAAATTTTTTGATTTCATTCAACGAAGATAATAAACACTTTCAGTGTTATGCTTAAATTCATCAATACTGCTCTATTTATGCTAACTAATTAATATGACAATGTTAATTTATTAACCGGCATTCAATTTTAATTATATTTCTACAACTCTACTCATTTTCAGTGCTCCAACACTAAAATCTATTTATATAAAATAATAATTTAGGATGCTTAATATAAAAAACCCCCGATAAACGGGGGAAAGAGCTGAAAGGATAGGAATAAACAGACCTACTTGTCTATCTTTATGTTTAATGGGAATTACTGATTTACCTCCGTAACACCAAAATCAACTTTACTTGGTAACCCCGGTGATACTCTTACCACTTTTGGATTACGTCCGTTTACTTTGTATTCCTTCGGTAAGCTTCGTGGGTCTAGTTTGATAACGAAGTTTGCACCTCGTTCCCAACGGCCTCCCGATACACCAACTATATGGTAACGTCCATGCGTATCGGTTGTGATAATTTCGCCACGGGTGGTCACTAATTTCACGCCGCCCAGACCATCTTCACCTTCATCCTGTATGCCATTACCGTTTCGGTCGATAAACACTTTTCCGAAGATTAACGCATTGTCAAACAGTGGATCGGCTGTCACCGTTACCGTCGCTTCCGCTATATTCGACGACACTTTACCCGTCAAGGCGTTTAGTGCCATCGCCGTATTGGTATACTCGCCTTGGGTAACGCCCGAGCCGACAACTAACATATAGCTGATCACCACTTCACTGTTCGCCGTTAAATCCAGTGAATCATACATCACCGCTTTAGTGCCTTTGGGATCCGCCACTTTTTTGCCATTTAAACGCGATGAACCTTTCACGAACTTAAATCCTGACGGTAAAATATCTTTTACTTTAATACGTGATTTGTGTGACGAATTGTTAATCACCTTGATGGTATAAGGGACAATATCACCCACCACGACATTATCCTTCAGTGCCGTTTTTATTACGGTTACATCCGCATTATGTACTCGATAACCCAATATAATATCGTTACTTGTTGCACTAAAGGTGATACTGCCATCATTTAACTTAATCGGCACTGTTTGCATACCACCTGTGCCATTATAAACAATCGATGCTGGCGGTGTAGCAATATCAATTAAGTCATGTTTGACCACTTTACCATTACTATCAGTATATTGTTCAAAATATGGCACTTTTTCATATAATGCATTGCTATTATCTGAGCCAACCACACCGTCGTGATATTCACCAAACAGTAAACGGATACTATATTTTGAATCATCAACCGCATTCGGATCTATCACCAGATTACGGAATATAAATTTACCATCACTGCGTGTCATAAACGACAGTGGTTTACCATCTTTGTTCATCATATGTTTCTGATTATTGTCTAACAGATAAACCTCTGCACCCGATAATCCGGTTAATTCTGACAGACTGACCAGACCTTTACCTTCACGATCTTCTACCAGTTTACCCTCAATAATACCACCATGGATATAACCAAAGTCCTGATCGGTTAGGTTACCCGTGATATCAATGATTGCCTGATTGACTGTCTTCGGTAAGGTTAAGTAACCTTTGCTGTCATGGTGCGCATCATCCGGGTCAAAGCTTGCTCGTAACGTGCTCGGTACCCCTTCCACTTCAATTTGCCATTTGCCCGGAATAATACCGCCTAGTTCATAAACTGTCTCACCGGCTGCAATTGTTTGTGTTATCTGTAATGCCGGATTGTTGATATTACTGAATTTCACCGTCAAGTCCGCATTAACACTGCTGTCCGTGGAGGCGTTGTACACTCCGTTATCATCACTGTCTAAGTAAATTTTACCTTTAATACTGGTGCTACCTTTCCACGCAAA
>NZ_JBIDFJ010000011.1:0-78558 GCF_046635705.1 Gilliamella sp. CG25
GATAACACTATCTTATAATGTGCCTGCTCTTTACTGACCGATAACAAACTAAAACGGGTGATAACGCCATATATTTTACGTAAGTCACTCTCGACAGGCAGGTCACTTAGGGAACGAATCGCCGTTGCCAGTACATTTTTAACCGCAGGATTAAAGGAAAATGACGCTTTTTGATTGAGTATATCATCGGGCGATAAGGTTTTATCTGGACTGGTAAAATCAATGGTGTAATGACATGGCTGGTTGAGCTGTTCATCACCTTGTACGTGTAAAACAGAAATCGGCGAAATCAGATTATCAACCGTTAAGGTGTAGCGATTATGGCTTACCTCGCCCGTTAATTCATTCAGTAAACTTTCACCGACTTGATTGATAAGGGTGGTTATTTTGTTCGCCATGGGTTACTCCTGTATATTTCGCATTTGTCGGACTTTATGCCTGTTATTTAGACAGTCCAATATCATTTTGATAATAATGTTGTAAGTGAGTTTTGTGGGTATGATTGGTGAGCTATTAATAGCAAAAAAGAGTTAGCGAATTGACAAGATGATGATTGTAAATTGAGATACCAATCATCATGAAAATACCAGAAATTACCATAAATGGGTAATCGGTTATTTGATTGCACGTTGAAACAATCCGAAAACAACTGCCTTATATCCATATCATTCCTAGAAATTATAGGTTTTGTTTTTAATTATTTTGAAATATAAATTTTGATAACTTTTTTTAAATATGTAAACTACATTGTTTTACCATTTAATGCAAGTTTTTTAGAATGATTTTCTAATTAAATTATAAAGATAGCAATGTTAAGTGTTTAAGATTAAGCTTGGTACTAACTACTATTTATTAGTCTAGAAGAGTGTAAATTGAAGGCAGGTCGGTTATTAAAGCTTATAAAAGAAAACCTAAAAAATGACCATTCGCTAATGTGGTTTATCCCTGTATATACAGGGAACACATATTTTTATCATTCGTTGGGAATTTAGCCTCCGGTTTATCCCTGTGTATACAGGGAACACTTTCCGATAGATCTTTATAATAATTGAACGGACGGTTTATCCCTGTGTATACAGGGAACACGTGCCCCGAGTTAGTAATCATCAATATAACGGCGGTTTATCCCTGTGTATACAGGGAACACTGAGTTGGAGCGGGATATCGAATACCTGCGCACGGTTTATCCCTGTGTATACAGGGAACACATGTTGTTAGAGCTTGGTTATTCTGTACCGAGCGGTTTATCCCTGTGTATACAGGGAACACGCCCCTGTTGAGAATTTCGGCTCATTTACACACGGTTTATCCCTGTGTATACAGGGAACACGCATCATTAATCATGGCTGATTTTTGAATAATCGGTTTATCCCTGTGTATACAGGGAACACTTATAATTTCTCGTAAATTCATTATTTAGCTCCGGTTTATCCCTGTGTATACAGGGAACACACCTCTCTGCTATTGTTTGATTATTAGGATATCGGTTTATCCCTGTGTATACAGGGAACACCAACTGTGGCGCTAGAGGGAGCGAGCACAGCTCGGTTTATCCCTGTGTATACAGGGAACACCTATCAATCAAAGTATTGGTCGAGTTCATTCGCGGTTTATCCCTGTGTATACAGGGAACACTCTAAACGTAGCTATTTGTTTTATTTAAACTTATAGCGACCACGAAATTCTACCAGATTTTTTTAATTTTTAAAGAACTTTAACTTATTGATTTTCAATAGGTAAAAAAGATACCAACCTGAGTCCATCGAGTTCTACCGGCACTCTTCTGTTAGTACCATAAGTTTGGAAGTCAAATCCAGACTCAGTATTGGTTGCCCAAGCAAGTACAACATTCCCTTCTTCAGCAAGCTCGATGATTTGTTGCCAAATCATCTCCCTTACCGGTCTGGAAATATCACCTATGTAAACACCAGCTCTGATTTCTAATAACCAAATAGCTAAGCGTCCTCTTAATCTAGGTGGGACATTTTCAGTCACCACAACACACATACTCATGATTAATGGCTCCTAAAGCCACTATCGGCAAGTGATTGAGGTTCTGGAATCGCAGGTGGTAGTACATCATCAGGAGGCGGTGGAGGTTCAATACCTCCAGCGGATAATACCTCTTCAATCAGTGGAATTAATGTCGTCAATGTTTTTTGACTTCTAAAAATATCGCGACAAGCAATGCGCACTTCACGATCAGGGTCAGCTCTATTTTTAGCAGCAATTTCAAACGCTTTGGGTACCACTGTATCAAATTTTATAATATCGGCAATATCATAAACAAACGAGAGCGGTTTTCCGCTATGCACAAAACCGATAGCTGGTGCATAACCAGCTGCCAAAACCGCTGCTTCGGTAATACCATAAAGACAAGAAGTAGCAGCACTGATACATTGATTGACCGTATCGCCTTTTTGCCAATCTTTGGGATCATATTTACGTCCATGCCACTTAACACGATACTTTTTAGCTAGTAATGCATAAGTTGCACGTACACGAGCGCCTTCAACACCTCGTAATTGTTCAATAGAACGTCGGCTAGGAGCCGGCTCACCAAATCGCAGTTCAAACATTTTTTTGACAACTTTTAGACGAAGTTCATCATCCAAAGCTAATTTTGCTTGATAAAGTAATTTGTCCGAACGGGCTCCCCCAGGTTGACCTGTCGAATACATTCTGACGCCAGCCTCACCTACCCAGACTAACAGTGTCCCCACAGTTGCGGCTAATCTAACCGCTGCATGTGATACTCGTGTACCGGGCTCAAGCATGATACAAGCAATAGAACCAACGGGAATGTGGGTTCTAACGCCTGTTTTATCTATTAATACAAAAGCACCATCTAAAACATCAATTTGTCCATATTGTAGGAAGATCATTGATGTTCTATTTTTTAAAGGAATAGGATTCAGTGGAACATACACCATATTAAATATCCTATTGACAGTGTTTGATTAAAAATAGTCCACAGCCAAATCCTTTGCTTTTACCGATACCTTGATAAAGTGTAGCTAAAAATAGTTTTGGATCTGTAACAGTCAATACACCCTCAAAATCAACACTACTATAACGAATTGGTTTAAGTTCTGACTTTTTATTAAGCAGATGTCGGTTATAACTGATAACATTACAGCAGACTGCTGAATGATTATTTTGCTGTAATGAAAATCCACGTTTTTCACTTTGCTTAATCAACCAATCTATGGCCGCTTGATATTGCAGATCTTTGATCTCATTCGATGATAATCCCTGTTGTTTAGCCTGATACTTAGCATTCATCATCACATCACAACGTTTTCCTTGTTTCATGACAACAGGATTGGCACGTAATAAAAAACTTAACTTCATCCCTGTTGTTAATTGCGGTGCATAAGGTTTTGTATCGACTTTAAATAATTCATGATTGGTAAGCGGTGCAACTTCAGATAAAAGATAAAACAGAGATTTTTTAGTCTTTTGATCTTTATGAAATAAAAATGGACGTTTATTTTCATCAGGAAACAGTTGCCATAACCATTGATGCATAGCATATTCACCAGCAGACCACCTTTTTTGTTGCATCACATAAGGAAGCCGCTCAAGTTTTAGCTCGACTTTCGAAAAATACATCTATTCGCTCCTTTTTAAGTGTCCTGTATATTGCTGACGATTGATAAATTGCCAACGCTTCCGATTAATGGGCTGATCTTGTCGAAGTTGTATTTTAATTACATCAAAATGCGCTTCTTGATCAGGATGATCCCAATAGTATTCGTTAGCATCACTATCAATTAAATCTTTAAGGATTGAATCACATTGGTGATATTGACGATAATGGTCATCAGCGAAGACAAAAGCATCACTAAGCTCACCTTCATAAATCACCGGCGCTAATGGCAATGACAATGGCGAGTTTTTCCTGCCCACATAAAGTGGAAAGACAGGCGTTAATAATGCCTGCTTTATCTGCTCTACAGAATAAGGGGCGCTTTTTGTTTCGGTAATGATAATTTGATAATAGACATCGTTGTAATATTCACGCTTGGTAAGTAGAGTTTCAAGATCTTGAGGATTACGACGTATTTTATCAAAACGAGTATAAAATACGTCTTTTTTATTCGCCTTTGGCATCTGAATAGTATGAAAATCACTAAACCAACGACTCTTATCAACAAAAGGGCGAACTCCAACATAATAATGCTGATTGAAAGCATCAATACACTCATCATTACGCCGAATACCTAATGCTGCCGCCAAAAAACCTAATACAGCCGAACGAGAAGGAATAATATTGCTGTGGCGAACTTCGCCAACAGCCGGCTCTCCCCACGATGTGAGCGGTGCATAAATCTGAAAAATAAGATGTTTTATCATCTTGACCGCTCCTTATTTTTGCGCAACAAACGTTAATGCAGCAGCAAGTGTCCCTTCTCCACTTTCAATATTGAGTTTGTAGCGATCATCCGCACATTGACCATAAACATGATCAAACTTATCTAACTGTTGCTCTAATCGAGTTATGGCATCATTCACTATATCTTGGCTTTGGATAGGATTGAAATAAGCAACAGCAAGAGAACGTGGTTGATGAGTACCTTTTTCAATCAATAAATAAGAGGTATAAGCACGTGATGCAAAGCTATTTTGCATACCAGTTGGCGCCACTTTGGCAGCAGATTCGGTTAATGCTTTTAGTGTTTTTTCAACCAATGCTTCATCACCATTTAAGTTATCAAGAAGTAAATCACGACTAATACAGATATAAGTATAAAACAGTGCCGAGGCAAATCCACGTTGGCCTAAATGCCCTGAACTCGCATCTTTTTCTTTATTATTTAAATCATCAACAGCAGTGAAAAAATCATCTTCGATTGTGACTGAACTAACCCCTAGAGCATGAGAAACCTGACAGGCAGCATCCACATTAAATGCAGGACTATCCGCTAACATTCGACCAAACAAGGCTATGTCAACACTGCTATTTTGTTTGCGTAATAGTTTAACTTCGTCATCTGTTGGAATCCTTTTTTCGCTAATTAATTGTTTAACTAACGAGGCAATTGCGTGTTGTTCATCGTTACTGATATGAACTAACTGTTCAATCTCGATATTAGTCAGCGGATCTTTTGGTGTTTTTTCATTTTTAAGTTTACCAAATTGTCCTGCAATTTTAATGGCACTTTCTTTGGCTATTTTTTCAGGAATTCCGTGTTTATCCATCGGATCGTATACCCAATCTCTTGCAAATCGACGTGAACGCACACCAATATGATCACTTAAAGATTGATAAAAACAATCTGAGGTACGCCATGCTCTTTTTAAACTTTGAGAAGAAATCCGTAGACGATCGCTATTACCCATTACAGCAGTTTTAGGTCGTCCAACTTCATCACGATTTAAATTAGAAGGGGCATAAGCCGTTAGTAAATGTAATTGAATAAATGTACTCATATTAATTATTCCTTAGAAGTTTTTTTAGTTGAGTTATAATCCATTGCCCAACGAACAGAAAGACGTTTAAATGGATCAGAATTGGAAGGTAAATTTTGTTGACGTTCATGCCACTCTCTTACCCATAAAAAGATGCCATCAGCCAACGAAAAGAGATTGACACCATTATCACCACGTATTTTTATCGCTTGAATTAAACGACGACAAAACTCATCGGGCGTTTTGCTCGCTAAAAGTTGATCGAAACGAAGACGGGATAAAAAGTTACGTTCACCCCCTCTAACTTTTTCACTTAATTGTGCAGCAAAAGGCGCATTGTCATTATTGGCATTGGCAAACGAGGCTACCCATGTAAAACAAGCTAATGCAAGTAGTTCAATTCGAATATCACTAGATGATGAAATATTATGATCATATAGAGCTTTATTTAAAATAGCATAACCTTCCTGTGAGTATATATTTTCAAGCAACGTTGTACGACGTAGCTCTGCACGTAATTGTCGTCCATTATAAGTACCTCCATTAAATTCACATAATCGTTGTTGCAACATCGAAAACCAATCATCAATGATTTTTTTGTGATTTTCATTGAGAAGAATCGACTTTCTCATAAAGCTGTTTGACATCTTTTTCTCCATTTCACAAGCAAGGCTATTTGCTATTTTAATTTTCCCGAAATACGTAAGTTTAAAAAAATCAGAACACAACACTTCTCTGGCACTAATCTTAATATAATATTCTTGTTTCGTTTTATTATTTCTAAAGTGTTTTAAAGGTTGATTAGGATCGCCAAATGCGGCTTTATCATAGATTTGGATAATATAATCTAATAATGTCTTAGCCCAATCAACTAACAATGGTTGCCGACCACTAGAATTATCTTTTTGTTCAATTAATTGTTTTAACAATTGATAAAATGGCAATTCCGTTTCTTTCCAAAAGGCAATTTCAAGGATGACTGTCTGCTTATTGATTGTCGTCATCGCTTTACGCAAAATCGGTAATGTATCTTTACTGAGAGCTAAAGCTTGTGCGATTATCTCTCTTAAATCACTGTTAGGATCCGCCAAATCTGGGTAGACAGGGAATGTGTGTTCATACCAACAACGGGCTTTCATATTGTCGAAATCGTAACCAAAACACCATAAATGATAGTGTTGTTTATCTTTAAAGTTTCGATCAAGATGGGTGGTAACCACTCTAGCCGAATGCGTATCATCATTGGCACTCACCATACCTAACCAATCTCGATATACTAAGCCGCCCGGTTGCCCTTTAATAGCAAGTTGTTCACCTGTTTTTTTATCTATTCGATAGGGTGTTAGTGGATGTAGCCAATGTTGATATTGAATGCCATAATTTTTGGTTTGATATTGGGTAATCAGTTGTTTTGATAATTCACCACAAATGTCACATTGCCCCTGCTCAGTTTGATGAAAATCTAACTCAATTCGCCGAGGCATTCCCCAAAAAGCTTGGCAGTAATTAGCTTGTTCAGGAAATAGACTTAAATTTTTTGGTGGTTCACTGGTCTGCGTTGGCGCTAGCCAAGGAAAAACTGATGCATCAAACTGCTGCGGTTTTTCTCCATCATCTAAAGGGATCACATTTAACCACAATTTTTTCCATAATGGAGTCGGTTTATTCAGTTCAGGCATGATTAAAGTCGTGATAGGCCCTCCACCACGCAAACTCACTCGATGTCCTTGACCACCCGACGGAGCATTAGTTTGCAACGTAAACAGCGCCATAGCAGCACAGTGTGGGCATATTGCCTTGACGAAATCTCGTTTAATAAAGTGATCGGTATTTCGTTTTAATGCATTCTCGCCCGGGGCTTCAACCAATAAACCCGATATAGGAACTTTATTCCCATTTAACGGTGCAAAATCTTGCATAAAAGAAGGTTTTGTTGGGCCAAATTGCATAGCAGTTCTGACTTGTTCAAACGCTTCGGTTAGTTGTTGTAATGAAAAACCATTATTCCAATATTCTCGCCACTCTGAATTATCTTCGGGCGATAGTGTGGTTTGTAATAAACCAATCAAAAACTGGTAAGCCGCACCTTGAAAATCGGGTCTTAAATAAGCTAAATCTGAAATGGTTTCATCAACCAGTTGGCTAGGTTGAATTTTACTAAGATGACCATCGAAATGAACAACCGGTATCCATTTTTCGTCTAATAAAGATAAAGTAGACAAATTTTACTCCTTTATTTCATATAAAATCGATGCCGTGATCTGACACCGATTATCGTTATGAGATTATAAAATAACACACAAACAGAATTAATTTATTGATTTTAAAAATGAATGTATAACTGTATTTTTTATTTTCATCTATTTTTTTAGTGAGTTTAAAAAAACAAGATAATTCGTTAAAACGTCCGTAATTTTTAGTTTTAGTCAGTAATTGATAAAAGAATTTTAGAAAATTCACATTATCTCCTTTATAAATAATATTGTTAAAACATTAGCAATACATGTATACTCAAGGAGCACTAATCCATGGGGGTTACATGAAACGCCAAACCTGTTGGCTATCTTGTAACCAACCATGATTAATATACTACAATAAAAAATCATTGCAACAAAAAAATCAAAGACGGAAGATACGAATTAAAATTTTCTTCTCAAATTACTATCTCAGTATTGTTATGATATAATATTTAATGTTCCTTATATTAATAGGGTTAAACCAACGGAAGATAAAATTTACAATCAGTTCCCCACTATCGTGGGGATTTCCTATGTTAAAATCACCTAAACTTATTTAACCCAAAAATTACATATTTTACGATAAGTTAATGTTAAAAATGTGATCAAGCACAAATCTTTAAAAAATTTTCATTTAATAACTTGTATTGTTTGTTGATTTAATTTTTTTACTTAGCTTTCTAACAATTAAAATCACGCACATTATGTGCAACCTTAGAACGGTAAAATCTTTAACATTACTTATATTAAACTAGCGACATTAAGTCGGTTTGCCACTATAATTGCTTGTTAAAAGCTATTGTGAAACTGATATAAAAAGTAAAAGCTGGTAGATAAATCTAATGTTGAGAGAGTTATGAATTCTAAAAATAACACTAAATTTCCACTAAATAATCATCAAAATCCCCTAGACAATCCTCATCAGCTTGATAATGGGCAGGTAAAAACCAAGGTATCCTTGATATTTTCGATCTTTAGCAAAATTACGCCGTTTTCAATGTTATGGATCAGTTTTGTTTTAACTTATGGGGTAGTTTGTATGTACACGAATGCGGTTGGACAAGATGAGTTTTACCGCTTTATCTTCTTTTTACAAAAACCCGTTGTGGTTGTACTTAATTGTGTAGCACTCTTGTCGGCACTGTTACATAGCATAATTTGGTTTATAAAAGTCCCTAAAGCATTATCATTAACGACTGATAATAAGCAAACTCAAGCTTGGTTACTCATCGCCTGTTTATGGATAATCACAATTGCCGTATCAGTGTTATTAATTAAATTGATATTAAGATGAGTGGTGTTTAAATCATGAAAATTCAAGAATCCGAAACTAAACGTTCGAATAATACTGTTATCAAAGGATTATATGCCTTAGGCGGTACGTGGGCAGCTGTTTTTGTTCCGGTTGTGATGATTATCATTGGATTGATTATTCCTTTTGGCGATGCCCAAACACGCTCCTATATTTTAAAATTAGTTAGTAGCGAACAAGGTAAAATCTTTTTGCTGTTGATGATATGCTTACCCATTTGGTGCGCATTACAACAAATTTTAACGATTTTGCACCAGTTTAATATTCATCCTAAACGTGAAAAACTGTTAACTTTTGGTTTGGCGCTGGCATGGACGATTCACGCTCTTTTTATTTTGTTTGTCAGAACATAATAATTAAAATTGAAATTGCAATTAGCGTTATTAGATGATAACGCTAATGGTTTCAAGATTAATAATAAGTGATTTGTCTAACGATGTTCACTTGCTTATCTGGTTGAAGTTTATTTACTCTATTTGCCGAAAGCCAATCTTTTTTATCATTGACGGTGAGTAATTGAGTTAAATAGTTAGCTGACTCCTTACCGTCTGTAAAATTAGTAGATTGAATTGACGTTAAGCGATTATTTTCATATTGATAAGAAAAATCACTTTCATTGCTTAAACCATTACTAAATTGAGTCACTACTTTTGCGAGTTTTTGATCTTGATATTCATACGTAAATAATGAAACACCATTCAAATCATTACCGGTATAGTTACCCTGCTCATCCGTTTCTTTAAGTTGCCAGTGCACATTTTTATTAACCAAACAATGATTGGTATCATATTGATAACTATCATTTTGAATAAAAATAAAATCAACCGCTTTTTTAACTTGATGAGACTGAATAATTTTACCGTCTTTATCAGTCGTAAACTGAGTTATACTGTTAGTTTTATCTTCAAAATCTTCGATAATATTTTCCCAACCAGTATTTATTTTTTGGAGATGTTCAGAATATAATCGTTTATTTTGAGCAGAATACAGCTCATAATGACTTAACGTAATTAGTCCGTTTGGATCATATTCTAATGAATGATTGGCATTCGTTTCATTCTCCTGCATACCTATTTTTTGGGTCGTTGTCGTTCTGATTTCTTGCTTTATTCCCGTTGCTGGTGTATCAAGATAATCATAAAGTTGGAAAATATAATTATTGGCTTCAACTTGATTTTGAGTAATATCATCACGACAATTCAGTGCTATGACATTAGTTGAAAACAATATGGATAATGGTGCGATAAAAAAAGGTAGTCTTCGTTTTTGCATAATTTATTGATAAAGTTTATTTAAGATAATTTTTAAAAATGCGTGTTAATGCGTTAATTTTTATTATTACTCTTTTCGCATCAACAACGCGTCTGCCCAATTGACTTGATTTTTTAGTTTTTTATTTTCTTTTTCTTCTTGCTCATTGATTTTATCTGAATAAATCAGTGTTTTATTTTTTACTTTTAGCTTCATTGGTTTATCGAAAAAAGATAACAAGGTTTTTGTATATTCATTTTCAGGTTCAGAAAAGACTTTTTCACACAATCCTTGTTCGACAATTTTTCCTTCTTTCATAACAACAACATGATGACACATAGTATAAATTACGCTTAAATCATGGCTGATAAAAAGATAACTCAGTTGATACTTTTGTTGCAATGATTTAAGTAAATAAATAATTTGTTGCTGAATTGTATGATCTAAAGATGAGGTTGGCTCATCTAAGATGAGTAATTCTGGTCGCAAAATCAATGCTCTGGCAATAGCAATGCGCTGACGTTGCCCTCCTGAAAACTCTGTTGGATAGCGAAAACGCATTTTTGGGTCAAGACCAACTTCAAGCATGATATCAATCACAGCCTGTTCTCGTTCAGATTTACTTAGTTTTTTATGGGTTAACAATCCTTCACTAATAATCTGCTCAACATTAAAACGAGGATTTAGCGATGAAAAAGGATCTTGAAACACCACTTGAATACGACTACGGAACGGGAGTAATTTTTTAGCGGTTAAATGATCAATATGGTGACCATCAAATAAAATATCGCCGTCAGATTTTATTAACCGAAGTATCGCCATTGCCGTTGTGCTTTTACCTGAGCCTGATTCACCAACCAGCCCCACGGTTTCCCCTTGATGAATGACAAAACCGACATTATCAACAATTTTTTTCTTTTTACTGCTAAATAAGCGTTTTTGCGTTGTCACCTCAACATTTAGATGATTAACACTAAGCAGTATCCCCGGTGTTTCAGGTAAAACGATAGGTTCACCACTTGGTTCAGAGTTTAATAATGTTTGAGTATATGGATGTTGCGGACGTAAAAAGATACGTTGTTTATTATTATATTCAACGATTTGACCTTGTTGCATTACTGCCACTTTATCCGCTAATTTTTTTACAATACTTAGATTATGCGAAATAAATAGCATACTCATATTCAGTTCTGTTTTTAATTCTTTTAGTAACTGAATAATTTGCGCCTGTACAGAAACGTCTAAAGCCGTCGTTGGTTCATCAGCAATTAATAGTTTAGGATGTGTTAATATTGCCATAGCAATCATAACTCGTTGCCTTTCTCCTCCTGATAATTGATGAGGATAAGCTGACAATTTATTTTTAGGCTCTTTGATTCCAACCCGATCAAGATATTGCAATATTTCGCTTCTGGCTTCGTTACGTCGCATGCCTCGATGCAATGATAAAACTTCATAAAGCTGCTTTTCAACAGTATGTAATGGATTAAGTGATACCATTGGTTCTTGAAAGATCATACTGATTTGATTACCTCGTACTTTACGAAGTGATTTTTCGCTGGCATGCAGTAATGAATTTCCTTCAAACAAAATATCCCCAGTTGGGTAAATCACTTGTTCGTTACGCAATAAGCGTAGAATTGACAGTGCTGTCACACTTTTACCCGATCCTGATTCCCCAACTAATGCAAGTGTCTCTTGTTCATGAATATCAAAACTGATATGACTGACCACTTGCGAAGTGAGATGAGCTTGTCTTTTGAATGCAATACTTAAATCTTGTACAGATAATAAAGGTAAACTCATTGATACACTCCTTTGTTTGGATCGAATGCATCCCTTACGGCTTCACCAATAAAAATCAGAAGGGAAAGCAACGTTGCAATAATTAGAAAAGCGCTAATGCCAAGCCATGGTGCTTGCAAATTATTTTTGCCTTGTAGTAATAAACGGCCTAACGATGGTGAATCAATCGGTAAACCAAAGCCTAAAAAATCAAGCGATGTTAATGTGGTAATTGAGCCACAAAGAATAAACGGTAAATAGGTTAAAGTTGCCACCATGGCATTAGGTAAAATATGACGAAACATAATTTTATAATTTCTAACGCCCATTGCTTTTGCTGCACGGATATAATCAAAATTACGTGTACGTAAAAATTCTGTTCTTACTATGCCAGCTAATGCCATCCAACCGAACAAAACAGTAATACCTAGTAACCACCAAAAATTAAGCGGTAAAATGCTTGCGAGAAGAATAATGACAAATAGGACAGGTAATCCGCTCCAAATTTCGATGAAACGTTGCCCAATCATATCGACTTTACCACCATAATACCCCTGTATAGCCCCAATGATGATGCCGATAATCGAGGTAAAAAGTGTTAAAAGAATGGCAAAAAACATCGATATGCGAAAACCATATAAAATATTAGCTAAAACATCAAAACCTGCATCTGTTGTCCCTAGCCAATGCAATGCAGAAGGTGGCGTCGGAAAGGTACTATTAGTATCGTAAATTAATGTATTATAGGTATAACGAAAAGGTGGCCATAACATCCAACCGTTTTGTTCTATTTTTTCTTGTATTTGAGGATCTAAAAAGTTAGTTTGCGTTTCAAACTGTCCACCAAATTCAGTTTCCGGATAAAAATGAAAAATAGGTGAATAATAGTTATTCTGGTATTTGATAAAAATTGGTCTGTCATTAACGATAAAATCTGAAAATAAACTAATAACAAAAAAAATCAAAAATAGCCAAAGCGAATAATAACCACGACGATTATGTTTAAATCGTTGCCAACGTTGTTGATTAATAGAGTAGTGAGTGGTCATTAATTACGAGCCTCAAAGTCAATACGTGGATCAATCACCATGTAAGATAGATCACATAACAATTTAGTGATGAGTCCAATTAAGGTAAATATATAAAGTGAACCAAAAATTACCGGATAATCACGTTGTATAATCGCTTCGTAGCCTAATAATCCTAGACCATTAAGCGAAAAGATAATCTCTATTAACAACGAACCGGTAAATAAAATGCCAACAAATGCAGCAGGAAAGCCTGAAACAATCAATAATGTCGCATTACGAAAAACATGCTTATATAAAATTTGTCTTTCGCTTAAGCCTTTAGCACGCGCAGTAATAACATACTGTTTTCGAATTTCATCTAAAAATAGATTTTTTGTTAACATCGTCAACGAAGCAAAACCGCTAATCACCATAGCAATGGTTGGTAAGCAGATATGCCAAGCATAATCCTTTACTTTTCCCCAAAAATCGAGTTGGTCAAAATTATTTGAAATCAATCCTCGAAGCGGAAAAATATCCCAATAACTGCCACCGGCGAACAATACAATTAATAAAACAGCTAGTAAAAAAACGGGTATTGCATAACCAATGATAATTAACATACTTGACCAAAAATCGAATGCAGAACCATCTTTAACCGCTTTACGAATACCTAAAGGGATAGAAATCATATAAACGATTAACGTACTCCAAAGCCCTAAAGAAATCGAAACAGGCAAGCTTTTAGCAATCAATCCTAAAACCGATTCACTTTTAAAAAAACTATTTCCAAAGTCAAAGGAAAGATAATTTTTGAGCGTATCAATGTAACGTTCAAAAAGGGGTTTATCAAAGCCAAATTGTTTTTCTATCATCGCCACAACTTGGGGATCAAGTCCTCGAGCACCACGATAATTTGACTCATTTTTTTGATGCAGCGAAGATGATGCAGTGCTTTCACCACCCGGTAACAAACTTTGTCCACCATTGGCATCATTTTCTATCATAGCTAAGGCTTGATCAACTGGGCCACCTGGAGCTACTTGTACAATAAAAAAATTGATCGTTAAAATAACAAACAGTGTTGGAATAATGAATATCAATCGACGAATTAGATAATTGAGCATATCAATGTTCCTTATTCTTAGATAAATTAGCTGCTTTATCAGCATCATACCACCAACTATCCACGCCTATTGCATAAGTGGGTTGGATGTCTGGTTGCCCAAATTTATTCCAGTAAGCATAAAATGTTTGGCTATTATACCACATGGGGATCATGGGGTATTCTTGAGTAAGAATACGATCAAGCGCTCGTCCTAGTGGGATTAATGCTTCTTGATTATCGACATTCTTGGTGATTTCGGCGATGATACCGTCAATGGCTTGATTATGTAAACCTGAACCATTCCATGACGAATTAAGATATTCACTCCCCCAAAGAATCATCAGATCTGACGTTGGATAATTCACTGCCCCATAATTACGAGCCATCATATCATAATCACGTTCACGCATACGGCGTAAGTGTTGAGCCGAATCTAACAACGTAATTTTCATATTAATACCTAATTTTGATAAGCTTTGCTGAAATGGAATAGCATATTTAATATCTTCACCAAGGTAAGCAATAAGTTCAAATTCAAAAGGTTGCTTAGTTTTTGCATTGACAAGCACGCCATTTTCAATTTTCCAGCCAGCTTGATTGAGTAATTGGGCGGCTTTTAATAAATTTTCACGATTAAAACCCTGACCATCACTTTTAGGCAATGAATAAGCATCACCAAAAGCACGTTCAGGGATAATATCTTTATAGATATTCAGCCATTTTAGCTCCTGTTCGGTAGGGGTTCCTTTTGCAGCATAAATTGTATTTTCAAAAAAACTGGTCGGTCTTTTATAACTGTTATAGTAATAAGCACGATTTAACCATTCAAAATCGAATGCTAACGTAATCGCTTCACGAACTTTAATATCTTTAAACAGATCTTTTTGTAAATTAAAGGCTAACCATCTGGTGTCGGTTGCAGTTTTTATCGGCTTTTCCTGCTTGATGATATCGTTTGTGTCAAAATAATGACCTTGATATTGCGTAAACCAATTTTTAGGTTGGGACTCACCCCGAAAATCATATTCACCGGCCTTAAAGGCTTCTAATGCAATACTGCTATCCATATAATATTCTATGCGTTTTTCATCAAAATTATCTAAACCTCGATTAACGGGTAAATCTTTCGCCCAATAATGAGGATTACGGCGATAAATCACGTATTGCCCCATTTTATAATCACTAATAAAATAAGGCCCACTACCAACCGGTGGGGTCGTTAAGGGTTCTGAAAAATTATGATGTTGCCAAAAATGTTTTGGAATAACGCGCATATTGCCGACAAACGAAAGTAATTTTTCACGATCGGATTTTGGCAATTCAATACGAACTCGATAAGTATCTAAAGCCTTAACCGTCACGCCTTGATTATAGACTTTATATTGAGGCACACCTTCAGTCATAAATTTATTAAAGGTAAATTCCACATCTTCAGCGGTTATTGGCTGATCATCTTGAAAACGCGCATTAGGATTAATTAAAACTTCAGCCCAGCGGTAACTATCAGAATAAGTAATCGACGTTGCTATTAATGGATAAAAGCTGGTGATATCGTCTGCGGTATTCGTAAAAAGGGTATCATATAGTGCACCTGAATTTTTTTCGGGCGCACCACGACTGGCATAGCGATTGAAATTATTAAACGAACCAATCTCAGCTAGTTTAATAATTCCACCTTTCGGCGCATTTGGATTCACATACTCTAAATGTTCAAAATTGTCAGGATATTTAGGTTCGCCTAATAACGAAAAAATAGTTTTATGATAAATCTGTTCGTTCGTTTGAACTATGTCACGCATTGCCATTTGCTGACGACTATCCGAAGACTGCTCTACAGCTTGTGACGTTTGTTGCGTTGTTTTGTCTTCTGTTTGATTGGCATTAACAGATTGAGGAATAATGACAAATCCACTCATACAACAAGCAATGAGTACTGATTTTATTTTGGGTTTGATCTGACGAATCATCCTAATTTAATTCCTGTTTTAATCAATTTTAAATTTATTTGTTAGCGCAAAATTTTATTGTCATCGATAATGACTAAAATTATTTACCCTCAACAGTTAAAATATTCTATTTTGCCAAACTTCAATTAAGTGAGCAAAATCTAAATATTAGCACTAAATTCACCCAGTACAACCACCATTATAATCTGACTAATTAATTAATCATCAAAAAAGTTTAACATTTACTTTATGTTTCAGTATAAAAGATTTTGTTTCATTTTTATACTAAACAGTATTATATTAACAAACTAAATTTTTCGAAATTTAATGAAAATTATTAAGTTAAATAAGCATAAATAATAAAACGGACAAAACAGTAGCAAAACAATCAAGGAATACATTTAGTGACTCAGCCATTTTATCAATATTGGGGCAAATGCCATCAAAGTTCTGACAACAGTAGTTATCACTTACTTGCTTATCATAATTTAGATGTCGCTGCATGTGGTTATCAAATAGTTAAACAAAATTTATTTAACTCTTCGCAATTATTTGAACAAATTGGTTTTTCTGCAAAAGATGTCGATCAAGCAGCGCTTTGGTTTGCTTATTTTTTGGCTTGGCATGATATTGGTAAATTTGCGAATGGATTCCAAGCATTATTTAAACACAATCATCCGCAGCTTGTCAGCGTCGATCCATCTAAAAGCTATAATTCTAGACATGATTCGCTTGGTTTTTGGTTATGGAATAACTCACTTAAACACCAACCAAACGTTAAGCTTGAACAACATAGTGAAGATATTGATGAATTATATGACACATGGCTACTTATTATGACGGGACATCATGGCAAACCACCAGAACGAGAAGCTTATGGTAATTTATCATTTAATGAACAAGATAAACAATCGGCTTTAGACTATATTATCGCACTGAATCAATTGTTTATAGTCGATAACAATCTAGCACACCATGCTTGCCATTTTTTTGATAAAAATTATTATAAAAAATTAAAACAAATAAGTTGGTTAATTGCGGGTTTAACCGTAATCAGTGATTGGCTTGGTTCAAATGAACAATTTTTTCCGTTTTGTTCACAGCCCATGCCACTTGATGAATATTGGCATAATCATGCGATGTTGAAAGCAGAAAAAGCCATTGCCACTTTACCAACAGCATCGCCAATCACTCCTTTTAGTGATATTAAAAATTTGTTTCCTTTCATTGAAAAACCAACACCACTACAGCAACAAGCGTTAACCTGTCAACTTTCTGATAATGGTGCAGAACTTTTTATTATGGAGGATGTGACGGGTGCAGGAAAAACGGAAGCGTCAATGATTTTAGCACATCGGCTTATGACAGCTAAAAAAGCACAGGGTATCTATATCGGCTTACCAACACAAGCAACAGCTAATGCTATTTATCAGCGTACCGCTCAAGTATACGAACAATTATATCAAGCTGATAGCCATCCTTCGCTGGTACTGGCTCATGGCTCTAGCTATATGAATCCGCATTTTACTCAAACAATTTTAAATCACGATGAAATTAGCCAGCAAAAATACCCCAAGGGTGAACAATCAGTGAGTGGAGAATGTAATGAATGGTTTGTTGATACTCGAAAAAAATCGTTATTAGCTGAAGTAGGAGTTGGCACGTTAGATCAAGCGTTAATGGCAATTATGCCTTTCAAACATCAATCGTTACGTTTATTAGGATTACGCCATAAATTACTGATATTAGACGAAGTTCATGCTTATGACAGTTACATGGTAAAATTACTTGAAAACTTATTACATTACCATGCGTTACAAGGTGGCAGTGTTATTATTTTGACAGCAACATTACCTTTTTTTCTGCGTCAAAAACTACTCGATGCCTTTTATAAAGGCTTAACTGGCAACAAACAAGTTTTAGAATTAGAACAGTCATTACCTTTTCCACTTATGACACAGCTTAATCATAACGGCTTAGTTGAACAAGCGATTGAAACCCGACAAGAAGTTAAACGCCAAGTAAATATCGAATGGATTAACAATATTGAAGCAGGAATAGACAAAATCAGCAAAGCAATACAACAAGGTAAAATTATTTGCTGGATCAAAAACAGTGTACAAGATGCAATTAGTCTATATCAACAAGTTCAACTCAATTTACAACTGGATCATACACAAATCCTACTTTTTCATAGCCGTTTTGCGTATTGTGACCGTTTGGAAATTGAAGAAAAAACATTACAATGGGCTGGAAAAACATCGAATCATCAAATTCGTGCAGGAAAAGTCATTATAGCAACACAAGTGATTGAACAATCCTTGGATCTTGATTTTGATGAAATGATCAGCGATATTGCCCCGATAGATTTATTGATACAACGAGCTGGCCGTTTACAACGGCATGTTCGCGATAAACAGGGCAATATCAAGCCATATAATGAAAAAAATCAATCGTTTGATGAACGCCATCCCCCTACCCTAACCGTGCTTGCCCCAGATTGGCAAGCTGAACCTAACGCGAATTGGCTTGACGAACCAGCCTTTCGAAATACCAGTTATGTTTACGCTAATCCGGCTCATTTATGGTATACCCAAAAGATACTATCCGAGCAAGGTTGCATTAAAATGCCGGATGATGCAAGGCAATTAATTGAATCCGTTTATGAACAAGATCTTGAACCACCAGCAGGATTACAAAAAGGTTATCATGGTGCTCAAGGGGCTAATTTAAGTAAATCGTCTATCGCCAATCAAAACGTATTAAATTTGAATGAAGGTTATAAGCGTGATTCAAAAATGGGATGGGATAACGAAGTCGAAGTGGCGACTCGTTTATCAGAAGATAGCGTTGATATCTATTTAGCTTATCAACAAAATGAAAAAATTATTCCTTACTCTAGTCATAGTGAATACGCTTGGGAGCAAAGTCGAATTTCGCTAAGACGTGCCAAATGGGAAAAAATCAAAAATCAGATCCCTCAACTTGATCAAACAAGTTTAGAAAAACTCAGACAACAAATACATAGACCAACAGCGATAATTGTCTTACTCAATGAAAAATCAGACTTTTATTCTAGAAAATTGGGGTTTATCTAGGAAAAATTTTTATTCGATAAGGGTACTTATTCATTTTGACGTATTTTTTAATAATTATCTGTTTACTGATCAAAATAGGTAAAAAGGAAGTATGTATTAATTGTTTAATTTCTTTTAGCGATAGGATTCGTAGGAGATTTTAGGATTATGGTTTTAAAATTTATTTTATGTAAACCTTTTCATAATAGCTTTTAAACTACCCATTGCTGGTCATGAGTGTTTTTATGTATATAAGAAGCGACTAAAATCAGTTACGATATTGTTTGATGCAATAGATGATATTTTGTGTGTAAAAAAGATTGTGAGTTGAATATTTGATACCATTAATCATAAATTTCACTGTTATTTTAACCAACAAAGTTAATCCTTAGTGTTAAGGATTAACTTTTTAGTTTTCGTTAACAGTCATTATCAATTTTTGGTTGTTTAAATTGAAAGTTTGCTGTTTATATTTTCATGTCAGAAATCAGTTCTGAATTAGCTTAATTTTCATCTTTCCAACATTTTTTGGTAATTGGGTAATGTTTAAAATAACCATAACCAAAATTTATTTTTTCCATATGCCCTTTATTTCCTTGACTCTTCCATGCATCATATTCTTTTTTCGGATTTTTTCCTCTAATTATTATCGCACTGTAACCTCGTCGCCAATCTTTGTTTGAATAATAGGTTCCATCACAATGATAGGTAGGTAGTTTGATATCAGAATAGGCATGGTTGGCTAATGCTTCACAGTAATCTGGTAATTTTGCAATGGTTCTTATACTATCCCCTTTTTTATCTTGCAAGTTGTTTAATTCGTCAGCTGTACAATCTGTTTTTTGGTTTGGAATAATATCGTTGACTAGGTTATTTAAATTTTGGTCATCATTATCAACCGGACACATTGCTAAAAAAGATTTTCTTGCTGTTAGCGTTTTTGTCCAATTGAAAATCCCTCTGGTAATTACTTTTATTGAGAAGAATTTTTTAAGATAAGATGTACATTCACTCGGCCTTGTTATTGAAGATAAACATAAAATAACACCACAAGCTATTGCTTGATCATTAGAAAGATCTTTTTGGTTTATATTAAATCGATTTTTTTTGTCATTAGTAAAATGAGTCAGGTTATCTGATATTCCCACGTTTTCACGATAGTCTATATCGTTTGTGTTAGCAGGACTTGAGCTTGTAACTATTTTTGATTCTTTAGTTTCGGCAAGCCTATCGATTATACTTCTGTCATCTTCTTTTAAAGATGGGTTGTTTTTTTCAATAAGTTGTATTTTCTCTTTTAAATCGCTAGCTTTGAGCTGCTCTATTGGCGATATATGTTCTTTTGACATAATTGTTTTATATTCAAACCGGTATCTATCTAAGTCTTCTTTTTCATCAGCAAAACTGTTTAATGAAAAAAAAGCAGTCAATATGATAATTGTTTTAAAATAGTTTATTTTTTTCATAATATTACCTGCTTTTATAGTAATTGAATGTTATCAATTTCGTTTTTTGATATACATTTGTGTTTCATTGTTTTAATCATTGAATAACATCTTTTAATACACTTATCATTCGTTATTTTTAGATGTTATCGCTGGTTTTATTTAGTTTTATTATTTTATTGTTTTCCTATTCCCATGTTATTTTTTAATAACATATGTTTTAAATTTTATTTTGATTTTACAATCTTATCCCCCTGTTTTCCTGAAAATATAAATGTGACAAATTCATTTTTATCAACCATTTCTTCTGTTACAAATTGGCATTTAATCCCTATTTTTCTAAAATAATTTTCATAAAGATAAATATTTTTTTTGTTGCCAATTATTTTTATAGAATCGGCATGAGTTGCTAAAAAAATGACAGTTATTTTGTCTGACTCTTTAATTGGCTCGCCTACTACAGTATAAATCACTGATTTATCTTTAAAGTCCTTTATAATTTGTTCATTAGGTGATAGTCGACTTGTCGGATATCGAAATAGTTGATCTTGATATACAGATTTATAGTTGTCACTATTCAATTTAGGTGGTTTAGGTGGATTTGAACAACCTGTTAGGTATCCTATTAATATAATTAATAACCCTTTAATTAAATAACTTTTCATAATCGACATCCTTAAAATAGACTTCTGTAATTTTTCTTGAACCAGAAAAAGCTGACATTTGAATGACTACATCAATTGATAACCCTATCATTTTGGCAACAGTTTTATCACTTAATCCCACGGCTTTAGGATTTTCCATTACATTAGTCACCATTTTTTGAAAAGTCATTTCAACTGTAGGTGAATGATAAGAACATAGTGTTCCATTGTGGCCACTACCAATTACTTTGATGAGATCTAAGGCGACTTGATCTCGTATTTCAGCCAGTAGAATTCTGGTCGGTTTTAATCGTAAACATGCTTTTAGTAATTTTGATGGCGTTACCGGATCTTCTTCTTTGTATTGGCTATCATAGAAAAGTTGGGCATAGTTACCATGATTAAAAAAGGCTAATTCTTCTGTATCTTCGATAGATATTAACCGTGCATTTAATGGTATAAACTCCATTAAGCTTTTCATAAAGGTCGTTTTTCCCGATCCTGTTTCACCACAAAAAATGATGTTTTTACCCACAGCTACGGCTTTTTTTATAAAATCGACGAAATTTCTGCTAAGATAAAGTTCTTTTAACTCTTCATCATCTCTACTTTTATCACCAAATGCTTTGATATCATTAAATAAACCTTGTTCAACATACTTTTGATACGGTACATTGGTTTTATGATTTTTTCGGATATCTACAATTAAGTTTTTAGATGCGGGTGCATAAACTAATTGTATTCTTTCACCACTAATTAATGTCCCACTTAAAAAGGGGTTAGTTTCACCCAATTTTGTATTATTGTAATTTGCTGCTGTCGTGGCAAATGATTGTAAAAGTGAACCTGGTTTTTTTATATCGTTTTCAATCGATTCTTTTTTTATCCATTCATCGTCAGTAGTTTCAACCCACAATGCACCATCAGGATTGACACAAATTTCTTTTATTTTCGGATCTGATAGGTATTTTCCAAATAAAACTTCTGTATTTTCCCAAAAAATAGTATTCATCATTTTCTGTACTCTAATTTATAAACATCACTAAAATCAATATCTTGGTTAGTGTAAATACCAACACTATCACCATGATTACGATATATTGTTGGTGGAATATCAACATTTTTCTCAATTATCGATTTAGCAACATCCGTTCCACCTTGAGTGGTATTATTTAAATCAGTAAAAGTGTGTTCTTTTTGTAATCGTGATGCAGCAGCACTTGACAGATCACTCATCAAAGAAACTAACACAGCATTACCAAAACGAGTCCAAAAATGATTATCAACCCAACCACTAATACCTTGGCCACCTAATACATCACTCGCCCCTGAATCAATTCTTATTATTAAATTATTGGGTGTTCTGATCTCTTCCCATAAAACAAACACTCTATCGTCACCTTGATTAACACTGGCTCGTCTGAAGGCTCCATTAACTATTGAACCTTTTTCTATGAGTAAGGTCGTGCCATTTGCCGAATAAACATCATCACTGATAATGCATCCAACATCACCACTAATTTGGCTAATCAATGCTGTCCTTAATGAGCATTTAATAAATGTTCCCCTGTAAATTGATAAATTAGGGTTAAGTTTTAATACTTCCGCCTTAACAATCTTGGTACCTTGTTTGTTTTTTTCGTTATCGACAGAACTTTGTTGTTGAGGTATTGGTTGAACTATTGGTTGAGTTTCTTGTTGTTTTACATCTTTATCATCACCTTTAGCTAATCCAAAACGCCCTTTTATAATTACGGGTTTTGACTCTACTTCAACTTCATTTGGGATTGGATTTTCTGGATCAACACCATTTTCTGGATCATTCGGGGGTAAAAGATTATCAGGATTTCTAGTATTTCTTGTAATATTAAATGATCTATTATCAACAGTAACAACTTCGGGTTCTGCTTCATGTCTATCTGCTGTTAATGATGTTTTGAGCGATAAGATTCCCTTTGCTAACATAAATAACACAATAGCGATAACAATCATCAACATGAAAATTGTTTTAAATGATATTCCTTTTGATTTTTTCTCATTTTTCAATTCATCAGCGATATTCGATTTCAAATTTTCTTCATTTGACTCCATATTATTTTGATTGACACTCATTTTCTATCCTTACTGGTTGATCACTCTGATTACATTATCGCTTATTGTTGTTTTATATTCTGGTTTATAGGTTCCGTAAGACTGATTAAAAATCCCAACAACCTTGTTACCATTTCTTAAAATTAATTTTTCTGCCACTTTATGAACCACTAACGTTCGGTAATTATTTAATACATCGGCTCGCATATTGTAGGTGAGCATTTCTTCTGATTTATTTTTATTCACCAAAAATACACTTGGGATCTCTTTTTCATTGGAAAACCCTAAAAAGGTTAGTATGCCATCATCATAAACAAAATCCGGTACAATACTTTCACTTCCTTTATTAACAGATTTGTAATAATTCCAGTTCACAGGTGTACTTAACTTGCCTAATGATTTTGTTATAAGTTGTTTGTTTTTCTCTTCTTGATATATTTTTGCTTTTCTTATATTTTCATTTTTTATGGCTAAGGCTCTATCCTTCGGATAATTAAAGCGTACAATAAAAGAGTTATTATCTTGTTTTTCATCTATCATTAATTGGAATGAGTATTCCCTTTTATCGGTAATCACAATTAAATTGGTATTCCAATCTGGTGATGATGGTTTATAAAATGTCCCTTCCCCATTGTCGATAGGTTTGGGCATTATGATTAAATAATTATTTTGTATTTTATGTTGCCAACCCTCTTCAAAACCGGTGGTTACATATTGTATGTATTCATTATCTGAAAATTTTATGGTTGTGGTGTAACCATCTACCGCAATGATTTTAGTTACATCATCATTATTATAGTCAAGCTCTCGAACACGATAATCAAAATTAGATTTTGGGGGATCGGTTTCGGAATATGCATTAAACGTGATTAATACTATTAAAAATGTAATCAGCTTTTTCATTAAAATTACCTATTTTCTGTATCGACGGTGTAAGATAATATTTGAAATCCTAACGGATTGGACGTTCTATGATTTAACGCTAGTGATAAATTTGGTTTATAGTCATATGCTATGGTAGCAAAAATTCTTTTGCTCACTCTTTCATTGTTAGCAAGGTTTACCCTTGTCAATTCTGCCCGTGCAATTGCAGTCTTCGTGTTAGTCTCTCCTTCACTTACCCCCAAATTTATAGACAAAATTTTTACTTCGATAGCATAACCATCCCCATACAATTTGTAGGGTGCATTATCTGCGTTAAATAAGCCGATGTACTGCCGATTAACATTTGCTGATCCATATAATTGCACTCTTTCATAATCTTGTTGAAGAGTTTCATAAACATATTTTTCACGTAATTCAATATAATGAGCTATCCAAAATCGATCGAGTGCTTCATCCGGCGTAAAGGATTGATCCGTTAAGGATGGAATAATATCAGTATAGCCTGTATTGCTATCGACTCGAATAACATAGGGTTGAGTCTCTTTCAATGGTAATAAAAATGCAAATGACCCCGTTAACACTAGCGAATATAAGATAAAAATACTTGCTACTATCCATGCTAATTTTTTGGATTTTTCCTGATTCTGGATAATATTTTTTTCGAAAGTTAGACTTTCTTTTGTAAGTTCATCTATAACATGTATACTTTTTTTGTCTGACATTTACTTCGCCTTTATATTTTCTATTAGTTGATAAGTAATAATGTCACTATTTACTGCTTGTAATTGGTTATTTTCAAGAGGAACAGTATTTTTTCTTTTAACACAGCCTACCACTAACGTTAAAAATAATAGAGAAATTATAATTATTTTCATTTTTTTTCCATGTTTAATTATTTTTTGAATCATAATGCTGCTACCTTAGATGCGACATTGGCTGTAGTTTTAACTGTGTTAACAGCTCCATCCCATGCATTCAGAATTGAACCACATGTAAACCCTGTAAATGCTTGAGCTAACTTTTTTACTTCTGACATAACATAATAAAAGAAAATGGCAAAGAATAAACATGCAGCACAAATTACTCGGTATGATTGGGGATACTTACCTATGGAATCGCAAAGTGTTTTTAAAAATCCTGACATTAATGACATCATCAATCCAGATAATACCATTGTAATTATAGCCCCGACTACTGCAGACAGCCATCCTTCAAACACTTTTTTGGTATTTTCAAATGATAACGACAAAATTGCCAGTGGTGTAAAGAGCAAAGCAAACGCCAAAATAATTTCAGATGTTAATAATGCAAAAAGACAACTTCCTGCCATAATGAAGAAACATGCCCAGAAACTTACTGCAATAAAAGGACGTTCAAACATAAATGCTTTTTTAATGATCGGTTCTATGGCATTATTAAACTTATCTGTTTGACTATCTAGTTGTGCAATTGCTCCTCCCTTTTCTACTAAAACACCTTTAACTTCTTTTATTATGTCTAGAACTGTTTTTATCCACCCATCAGCATCAAAAGCAATACTCGTTACAATAGAGATTATTAATATTTTATGAATGTGTTCTCCAAGCCTGAAAGGCCTACTCCCCAGCGCAATTTCAATACTTTTATAGGTTACCCATAACAACATGATACTTCCGAATATTTCACTGATTGCACTCACCAATTCCGTAATTTTGGGGGCGGTAACTGCTGCAAGCGACTTATCAACAAACTTCTGAAGTGTAGTAAATACTCCTGCCATTTTTAATTTTCTCCAACCCTATAAGACTATTTTATAATGTAATATTAGCCTATTAGGCATTCCCCAAAAATCTTAAAATATTATCAATATATGTATTGTTAACAACGCAAATAAGCTAAATAATTGAAGAAGACCTAATTATTTTTTTAAACTTTTTTAAAAACCATCAAAACTAACATTACGATTGTTTCTATCTAACTCATCCTGAAAGAACTGAAATGTTGGTGTAGTCGGTCGTAATTCTATTTCATCGATAATTTGCTCTCTTTGCTTATTTATTAATTCTTGATTAGATTCATATTGTTTTTGTGTAAGTGCTAGTTTTCGATCTAATAATGCTAATTGGTTGTTATATAATGTGATTTGATTATTGATATCTGTACTGTTTTTAATATTTTTAGATTGTGCGACTTCATCGGCTAGTTTTCCTATTTTTTCCGAAATGACATTTATTTGTTCATTAACTTTTTCCATTGCAATATAGTTAGCCGCTAAGTTCAAATTTTCCGATTTACAAAGATTAATCAGCTCTTTAATGTTATTTCCACATCGACCATTAATATCTAATTTTGATGCTAATGCATTAGATTCTTGTGAAAATTTTCCGCTGATTATTGCGTTATAGTCAGGCATAATTTTATCAATGGCATTAATATCTTTAAGTAAGCTTTTAACATTAAAATTTCGAACTTGATCTTCGATACCTCTTAAAGTACCCAGTTGTTCCTGACCTAAAGTAAGATTACTATTATGAAAACTGTTTGTTGATTGCCATTGTTGTAGTTTTTCTTGCCACTCATTGAGTGCTCTTATACTGGCAGCACCATCAAATACAGGAACACCTCCAGATAATGCGTTATAAGATATAAAGCATAAACTTAACATTAATAATTTTGTTTTTTTCATTGTTTCCTCTCCCTTTATTGATTCATATTTTCAGCTTGTAATAATTGACCTAATTTTTTAATCCAGATTTGAGCGTCATCTGTTTCTGCTATTAGTTTATCGGCGACTGCTCGTTCTGATGAACCAATGCTCAATATACGTAAATTCTCACCTAGGCAACCTAAATTTAATCGACAAACGATACTTTCAGGTTTTCCGGTATCGACACTGGTTTTTTTCACTAAAAATTCTCTATCTGCTTTTTTCAAAGTCTTTAGCAATTGAAACTCTTTTTCAGTAAATTTTAGACGTTCAATAAAATAATCTTCCCGATATACTTTTTCTGGCATAACTATTTTAGTTTCTGTCTGTGTTAGTAGTACTTTGTATGTTTTGGTATGTTCAATCGAAGTCAGATCTTGCGTTGCACCGCCAATAAATCCTTGTAATTTACGGATAACCCTAAACAGATCATCGATCATGTTGTCAACCGTAGGACATTCTGCATATTTTTGTATTTCGTCGATAAAAACACCAATCCGTTGACCATTCAATAACAATTTTATTTTATGGAGAATGTAAAACATTAACGGATCTAAAATTTCCTTATCATCTAAAAACTCTGTACCATCAATGCCAAAAGTATTGTACTTTTCGATATCAAGATCATCTATTTCATTATCAAATACCCAACCTAAAAAACCATTTCGGCTCCATTTTTGCAGTCTTTCATGAATTGATTTTTCTCGTTTATCCTCTGCCTGCTCTATGTCCAATGTTTGAAGTAATAAAGAAATACCAAAACTTCTTTTGCTTCTTTCTCGGGACATGACTTGATTAACGGCTCTATATATCTCTTTATCTTGTAATACAGATACAGGGCCACCGTCTAATGAGCAAAGTAGTTTTATGAATGAAACTAAAAAATTAATGTTTTCTTGCGTGCTTTCAAGCGCAAAAGGATTTAGATTGGTATTGAAACCTTTTCTGAGACTAATGTATTTTCCACCTAAGGCTAACATATGCATCTGAACAGCCCTATCTTTATCAAAATAGATAAATCTAAATTTTTTGGTTTGTTCTAATACATTGGTTTTAAACGATGTTGGACTATTAAATTTTAAACTTTGTTCCAATATCCAGGATGCAAGAACCGTTTTACCGGCGCCTGTTCCACCAATGATCATGAAATTTCCGACTAGATCTTTACCTAAATCATTAGTAAATGCGTTTTCTTCATGAATATTGAAATAATAGGGTTGTCCGCCTCTAGTTTGTAATACCGTTAACGCATCTCCCCAACAATTGCCGATTCGTTTACCAGCTAAAAAATTGTGTAATCCCGTTGTTCCTGCAAAATTTTTACTGGTGATTTCAACGACGCGTGTTCGATATTTAAAATTTGAAGGCAACTGCGCAAAGAAATTAGGTTTTAATGATATTGTGCTATCTTGTGCAATAAACCCTTTATTATTTAGCGATTGTATAATTTCTTTTGATTGGTTTTGGACTTGCTCAAACGTATTGGCACGAATAAATACGTTAAAATGGTATTCTCCAATCGAAATATTACCACTTGCTAAATCATCAATAAATAAATTAAGAGTCATAACTTGAGACACACCATCATCGTTTGATGATTCAAATTGATTTTTCTTCCTTTTTATTAAATCCACTCCTTTTTTGGCTGATAAAATAGAAAAGGATTGCGTTATACAAATATCTATCGGTAAAGCGAGAAGAAAATCAAAAATACCTTGATTGGTTTCGTTGGAATAAGTTTTTATTTCAACGCATTTTATGTATTTAGTTTGATTATTTGACTTTGCGATAACTGTCTGTTCACCAAAATAATAATCAGACGTGGCTAATAGGTTGGATAACCTTGTCGGTTCGATTATTATAGGTCGATCAATACCACTTAATATTAAGTTATATAATTCAATCAATTCTGAATAAACATAGTCATTTTTCCTATATAACCCTAGTCGCCTTGAGCCAAATTCAGATAATCCTTTATCAAATCTGAAACAAAGATCTTTCATTTGTAATAAGTTATTATCAATGAAATCTTGTTTTTCTTTGATATTAATCGATTTTTTCCCTATCAATTTTGTAATTATACTGGTAATGAAGCTATCTGCTTTATCTTGTAAATCCGCGCCTTTCATCACCAAAGAAACATAAATAAAAGTCTCTTTATTCTGCTGACTTTTTAGGTAATCGAGATATCGATTATTATTTTGTTCAGCAAACCAAAACCCCGTAAAATCACCGCCTATTTTGATATCTGTATTTTTTTTGATGACATTTACATATATTGCTATGTTTTCATTTGAAAATGAGCGAATAAAATTATCAAGTTCATTTTTTCTGATATCAAGTTCATCATCACCTTTTGTTTCAAAGGAAATACCTTTTACTTCCCATGTTGCCACTAAATCACCATTTTTGTTAATAATAATGTGATTATCGATATGACTTGAGTAAGGTATGTTTTTTTCGATAGTTGAAAAATGTTTTAAATTAATATTATTATCCACTTTTATTGCCCGATAAGACGATGATGTTACATAATCTATATTATTGCCATATAGCTTTTTACTTTGTGACAAACTGGTCGTTCCGCTTGAAACCAATAATTTCTTTCCCAATATAGAAAAAAACATTTCATCCTTTTTATTTAAAGCAACACAGGTAATAAAAAGGAAAATACCTAAACCGACAAAAAAGTATGAAATAAACATACATAGCATTACAGTTATCCAAGCGATAAATATGATTAACTGTAACGGTAATCCCAACACTAGTGCGGGTCTGGTTAATGCCTTGTATAAAATATCTTTTTCCATTTATTTGACACTTTTATTTTTAAAAGAAAATACCTATTAATTCTGCCGCTCCACCTGCAAATGCAACTCCAATCACCCATTTAGAACACTCCTCCCAAGTTTTTGATCCTCGCCAAACTAAAACACCAACAATGAGTCCTGTTATAAGAAATACAACCCCTACAATGGCATGTATCGAAGTTTGCAAATTTTTCATACCACTTTCGGTTTTAGAAAGTCCGACAGCAAAACTTGGATTAGTAATCAAAATCCCAATTGACAACCAAAATAATTTTTTGATTAATTTCATTTTATTCTTTCTCCTTTAGTTCATATTGATTGTTTTTTTCAAAAACGATTCTTTTTTCTTGTGATTAGAAAAATTTTTTACTTGATTAGTATTTTTAACATTTGATGATCTAGCAATTTGTGTTGATGGTTGATTGTGATGATAATTTTCAACTTGATTTTTGAGTTGATAAAATTGGTTATAATCAAAATTGATAACAACATTTTCTTGCTTGTTAGCATAAGATGTTAAAAATCGTTCAACATAGCTATTATTAAAATCACGCTTAAAACCAGTTTTATCATTGCCACTGTAATAACAGCTCAATGCTTTTCCTATATCTTGATAATTTGAGTAACAATCTTTCAATATGACACTTGATAATTTGATGTTGTTACAAGGCTCTACCGCATCAAGAACAGGAATATTAAATCGATGAAGATTTTTGATATTGATTTGAGCAAGACCTACCGAATAATTTTTGTTTCTTTTTTCTAAATCATTAATAGTGTGCCAAAAATCATTTAAAGAAGTAGGTTGAGGAACAGAAGCGCCCACAACACCTATAGCATAAGGGTTATAACCGCTTTCTAATTGAATTAATGGTTCTAATAAATCAGAACTTACATTTAAAGCACAAGCTGTTAAAAGCGTAACTAACTCCACTTCCTCATTTCCTTCTATTCCTAATATAATGATATACGATTACAAATTATTGTAATTTTTTATTATTTTATTTTTTGTTTATAGTTATTTGATTTTTATTAATTTATTTTCAAAATCGCACAAATCGCTAATTGAAACGAATTTGTAAAGATGGGTCGTACTATAATAGCTATTTTCGATATTTTCAGTTCTAATTTAGTAAATTTTGTAATTATAATTGTTGTTTGTTAATTATTATCTTTACGAAATATAACGATTTTTTTTGGAAAAAGATAACCAAAAACTAGACAGAATAAGCTTTTCACTATAGTTATTGAAACGTAAAAATTTTTTAGTACGTACGTTACCCTTATGTTTTTTTTGAAATCGTTATCACAAATTGTTAATCTTTAATCACTTCATGATTTATAATCGTTGGTTGAGCGGTAGGATTACTTTCGATGTCAATCATTATTTCATCAGATAGGTTTTTATCTTTTTTAAGTTTGGATGCTAAAAAATCTTCTAATCCTGTAGTTTGATTAAGTAATTCTTTATCGACAGTGGTCTCATTTTTTTTCTGTTTTTTGACTGGTTGTTTTTCAACCTTGTTTTTTGGTGTTGTTTTTTTGTAGGTAAGTTCCAATCTAGGTGCTATCTGTAATACTTTATCTAATTTAGATACGATTATTGGGCTACTGTAAGCTAACTTAGGCAAGCCTTCTAATCCGATAATTAAGCCGCAGCGTTTCGGTAAATTCTGTATAACACTCGTTTCAATATAATTGGCTTTTTGTTTAAAGATGGTTGTTTCTTTGCTTGCCATTTCTACGTTTGCATCATTTAAGCTTAAAGTTCTTCTTTCTACATCTTTTAGCGTTTCTGAAGTTAAATTACTTGCCCATTCCGCACTATCTTTTATATCAAGTTTATATATCCATCTTAGTCCAACATTGTCGAGCATGATATTTTTGGTCGATGCAGGATCAAGATCTTGGCTTGCCCCAACTAAATCACCTAACGATTGGTGAGTATAGATAATATTTGCTTTTTTATCTCGTATTGTTCCCATCATTTCTAACGTGTTTTTAGATAAAATATATCGAACTTCATCAAGCATGATATTAATGTGTGTTAAATCTTGTTTTCTGTCCCTTTTTTCGATGATCTGCGTTATTCTTAACAGCAACATTTTTTGTAACATAACAACATTTTCATCTCTTAACGATCCTGTTATATATAACATGCCGGGTTTATTGCCAGATATAATGTCTTTTAAGTTAATTCCTTTATCAGTTTGAATACACTTTAATTCAGATAATTCTTCAAGCTGACCGAAAAAACTTGAACCTTGCTGTTTTAGTTCATTAGGTAGTTTATTCCATTTTTCCATAATCGTGTTGATGTTGATATTATCTGGTTCATCCTCAAACTGATTAGCCAATTCACGACATACTTTTCTATCACCAATTTTATAAAAGTCAGCATTTGTTCCTGTTCTGCCAAGTCCAAAACCGGCTACAAATAATTCATTAAGTTCTGTGACGGTAATATCTTGGAATATATTAAATTGAGGCTCTGCATCTCGATTAAGATCTATATAAAAGAACTGATCTTTCTTTGATTTATTCTTGAAAACACTATAAGCCCATTCGTCGTTTTTAGGGTCGAACCATACGTTGAAATCATTATAGTTTTCATAACATTGGATAAATACAGATGTTGCTAATACACCTTTACCACTTCCCATTTTTCCGATTATTTGTACGTTAGTTTCATTCCATATACTTTTTTTATAAAATATGGGGGTCGATTCATCATCGATACCAAGAAATAACGAATCTTTTTGTTTCGCTTCTTGATAATAATCTGATGGATCATAAATATCGACTTCATTAAATTTTAAATCTTTAACATCCAATAAACTACCGCTTCTTAAATCAGATTTCTTAATATTTGAAATCATTGATTCATTAACTTTCTTATCTAATTCTGAAAAAAACTGTTTTGTATATTTATGATAGATAATCAGATAACAAGTTACCGCTACAACAAATGCAACAAATATCCATGCAATGCCATAAATATTATATTCACTAAAAAGATAGTATTTATAGTACTTTAAATTAATCATTTTACCTAAACCCAAAAAATAAAAAACAATATTTATTAATAAGTTAGATAGAATGATAAAACAAAAAATAATTGATAAATAGTTTAAAACAACGCCAAATAGCCTGATGAAAAAGATATTGCTGACAGGGTTATCATAATTGATATATTTGAACGCAAACTTTTTTCTTTTTTTTCCATCGACTGAAAGTTCAAACTTCCCTTCATCTCTTGTCGTAGAAATCATGCCTAATTGATATATATTTTGAGTGATTTTTAATGAAAAAAATATGAATGAAAATAGGAAGAACCAGATTAAAAATAGCATTTCTGCACTATGATAAAAGAAATTCGTTGAAAAAAAGTTCAGAAAATTGGCTAGTTTTATACTGTAAAAAGATTTCATACTTTTACCCATTAAAGATTTAAAACAACTTCAATACTGCTGTTTAATGATTTTGTTAGAACGGTTATAAACAATTGTTCATTTCACTTTCAATTTATTATTTTTTTATAAATTATTACCAAATTGGTTAGCTAATCTATTGACGTAAGTCGGTTATTTTTTCGAAAAATAGGATAGGCATCAAGCTGTTTTTGGATAAGATTTGTGATGAAGTGAGTGATAAAGTAAATTTTAATGCAGTGAAATTTACTTATATTAACCTTTTGTTTTTCATACAATAGACTTAATTTCTTATTGTCATTGATAAAATTACGATATGATTATTTTGCTAGATTATTAACTTATTTCAATGCTTCCTCAATAAAATGTTGTACAAGATTAGCGTTTAAATGTTTGATGATTTCATCATTCAATCCGAATTCATTAGCTTGTTGTTCTCGTTTTTCAAGCATACACTCAAAACCTCCACTTGCGTAAATATCAGAAGTCTTCTTTTTAAATTACTGGCTTGTTTGACCTGTTCAAATCGATATGCCAAGAATTTAATGATAGTGTTATCAATATTGTTGATTTCCTTTATAAAATCATGAATTTTTTAATAATTATTAAATTAATGATAAAGGGAACATTCAATTGTCATGAATAAGATTCTAAGGTTTATATTACTTTCATCGTACAAAAACCAATAACTTTGCTGTTGTAATTAAAAAAATTATTTGTTCAACTGATCGCTCATTAAATTTCAATTAGGGGGAATATTTGGTTACGACATATATAAAAAAAGCTTATCCAATAAGGATAAGCTTATAAAGTTAGTTTGTTAGGATTTTATTGTTATTAAAAGTTGTATCGGTAACCCAAGTTGATCTGCTTTTTGTTAAACTTATTCCCTTTAGCAAAATCGACTTCACTGTAGATATGATGATTATTTTGTATGGTTGCGTTTATACCAAGTGCATTTTCAAACCAATGTCCACAATATTGATTAGATTCCTTGATATGATTTAATCGGTAAGAAGTATCACCATCAAACTCTTTAACATACCCTGTTTTTAAGTAAATATTGGTTTGATTTTTGATATTCGGTATCGCATATCCCATTATGATGCTTGTACGTCCTATCAATGAGTTATAGCGATCATATTTAACTTTGAGTGCATTGCTCGCTTTTGTTGAATCAGCGCCATTACGAGTATAAACAACTTGTAGCTGAGGTTCTGTATATATCCCTTGTTTTTCATCAGAAAGGTAAAAACGTTTCCCTGCTTCTAACGATAGACTTAGCGCGTGGGTATTCCCTTTACCCGAAATATTTTTACCTTGGCTATCTCTAACATTAAATTGATTTTTTAATTTGGATAATTTGAAAATACCGTCTAAGTAAAAATCGTTATTGGTGATATAAGTAGAATAGAGACCAACATTATAGTTTTTTCCTGAACCACTTCCTTGTTTAAAATCTTGATCTACATCATAGTAGCCAATCATACCACCTAAATAGAAACGACCATTTTCAGATTCATAAACCAGTTTATCAATACCACTTTGTAGCCCCCGATAATTCATTTTATAATCATTATAATCAACTGATGCAAATGAGTTTAATTGACCAACGACGCCTCTAATCCAAAAATCGCCTTGATGATCCGATATATTCCGTAAATCACCTATTCGTTGTAATAAAGTTTGGATATCAATATAAACAAGCAGATAGTTAGTATTTGCAAAGCTTAGCGTTGCTTGAGCCGTTGAAGTTTTTGATGGTTTTGAAGGTTTCTGTTTTGAACCTGTACTATATAACTCCCAACCACCAAGTTCGTCTGAATCAGGATCAGTAATTTGTCTGAGATCATATTCATAACCACCTAATTCAACTTTATTGATTAATTTGAAATCGGCATGATTTCCATTAGTTTCAATGATGTCAATTTTTTCTGTTCCTGTCGTACTTTGCGATCCATCATTTTTTACAATGACATAATGTTGCCCATTCGTCCCATCTTTATCGGTTATTATTAATTTATCTGTTTTTTGGTTAACAATATCAGTTTGGAAATAAAAACGACTATTATTACCCGTTAGTTTATTTGTCTCTAAGACGGTATAATTTGAAGGTTGGTTAGCATTTTCAAGTAATTTACCTTGCTCATCTTTCCAATTGTCATAGCGATTGAGATAAATTTCACTATCTTGGACATTTAAATTAGTCACATTTGAATCACGTTGAATGTACCATGTAGATTGATTATTCAAGCTTATGTTGGATTGACTTGTTTGATTGTCTTTGTCTAAGGTTTTATCCGTAAAGATACTCCCTTTTAAGATCGATGCATTAGACGTCAAATTAAAACTACTTGAAACCTTATCAGTCACTTTAGCCGTTCCACCACCATAAGTAACATTTAATAGATCGGTATTTTCAGCCGCTGTTGCCGAACTATTTTTTAATAACAGCACACCATTTTTTACTGAATCAGCCACAGTCATAGCTAAATTATTATCGTTGATATGCGATAACATACCGACATCAAGGCTGTGATCCCCGACCTGAATTAAATTACCGCTAGCATAGGTATTATTTCCATTTTTGTCACAACCACCAAGTTTACAGATAAAACTGTTATTATCACTGGTATTAATCAATTCGAACTTGCCTGATTTTCCATCACTGGTAATGTCTACATTTTCGAGCATCATATTTTGGGCAAGATCTTTTGCCGAAGAACCATCTTCATTCAGACTGTAACCATTGCCAAAATTAAAACGTATTGCTGTGGTCGCTGAATGAATCGTACTACGACCTTGTCCATCCAACGCATGCATTTTTATGCTTGCTCCATCACCAATAAGTCGAAGACCATAAGAATTTTCTGAATCTGTTTTTATATGAGTTTCACCATAAGTTTCAATGCTTGAAGACGCGAGTTCCGATCCTATTTCACCGCCATGCTTAAAGATTTTTCCATCCTTATGCATTGTCCCTAATCGACCAGCGTTAATACCATCAGAAATGCTTCCTGTAGTATGAATTTGCGTGACAAAATTACTGTGTTTGTCGTTATTTAAAATGACAGATGAACCACCCGTTGCTCGAATACCCCGTGAATCCGTTCCATTAGTCTGTATAATTAAAGATCCTTTATCATAACCTTTGGCAATAACCTGTGACTGTTCCAATGTTCGAATTGCTGAACCGGCCCGACTAGCAAGGCTACCAATTTCACCTCCAGCAAATGTGACGGTTGACCCTTTATTTTTAGTATAAACCCCCATGACATAATCTTGAGAAGAATCAGTATTAATTTTAACAAGATCAAGATCTATCGTTCCTTTGCCTTCTGCCCATATGCCGGCACTTGATCCACCAGTGTTAGAAATTGTCGCAATTGACAATCCATTATTACCTTGGATTTTTATACTACCGTTGTTGACACCAATTGTTCCATAAGGTGTTGTGGCATTTTCAACTGATAAATCTAATTTATCAGCAAAAATAGTTAATTGACCGCCAGAGCCTGCCCATAATGCATTGTTTGCATTCCAATCGTTGGTATATTTATCCTTTGATTTGATTGTCACGTTATTTGCTTTAACGGTTGCTGTGGCACCTTTTTCAACAGAAATACCTCGACCTCTTTGATTTTTATTGTCGCCGATATCGATTGTTATATCTTTTGTTGTATCGGAAGCGTTTAATAAATAATTCGCATTACTACCAGTTACATTAATTCCGTTACTATTTGACTCAATCCCAGGATTATTGATAATTAAGCTACTAGCGGTATCATGGTTAACTGTCGCCCCTGCGTTAACATTAATATTGGTAAGATTATTCTCATTCGTCTCGCAAGAGTTAGTGGCATTAATTTGACCATTTGCGATACTACATGGTAAAGCATTAACATAAGTCGCGCTGGAAAGCGTTATTAATGCTATAGTTTGATATACAACAGAAAACTTATGATTTTTCATATAAATTAATAGCCTATAAAATATTTAACCTAAAATTAAATCAAAAAAAACATGATGTAATTTTCATTACATCATGTCGTTCTATTTTTTATTTTTCATAAAAACAGAATGTCAGTTCTAAAACATATTGATCTATTCATCGTTTAAAATAGATGTTTTGTCAGGGAGATTCACAAAATCAACCTTACATAATTATTATAAATTAAATATTATTTACTTACTATATACATTTCTTTACTATTCTTTAACTTTATATGGTTTTCTTGCGAATTTTGGCATAGTAACGGTATATATAATCTTTTAGGATTATTAATAAAGCCTTATGCAATCAAGATAGTTAAATTTTCGTTTTAGCTTTTGCCTATTTTAATTATAGATGTATTCAGTTATTTACTTGTAGGTATATGCCTTTAGGAGAATGAGTAACGCGATAACAGGAATGATAATGAAGTAGGATTTAATATCTTTAGTGTCATCGTTTGTGTTTGATTAACATTGACACATGAATTTAAAAAGTGGTGGAGCCAAGGGGGATCGAACCCCTGACCTCAACGCTGCCAGCGTTGCGCTCTCCCAGCTGAGCTATGGCCCCAAGTAGAAAGGGATAAAACTGTGGCTAATAATATTCAACTCGATAATAGGTGTCAATCTATTTAATATCATTTGTTTAAATAACAGTCTGATATAACTCTGCTGGGCATCCAGCAGAGTGTAAAAGTTAGCGCATAATTGAAGGTTGATCTGCACCCTCAGCTTCACTTTTTTGCGGCATAAAGTGTTCTCGTTTAACGCCTAATTTTAGTGACATGTAAGCTGCTACATAAATTGACGAAATAGTGCCTAAAACAATACCAACGCCCAATGTTTCTGAAAAACCTTTTAGCATTGAACCACCGAAAATATAGAGAATAATGACTACAGCCAAGGTTGTACCTGATGTCATTAAAGTTCGGTGTAAGGTTTGAGTCAATGAGATATTAATCACATCATAAGGCGATGCTCGACGAATTTTCCTGAAGTTTTCACGAATTCTGTCAAATACTACAATGGTATCATTAAGTGAATAACCGATAATTGAAAGCATGGCAGCAATTATGGTGAGATCCAACTCCCGATCAAACAGTGATAAATAGCCTGCAGTGATGATGACATCATGCGCAAGCGCAACAACCGCACCTGTTCCAAATCGCCATTCAAAACGAAATGCAATGTAAATTAATATGCAAACCAATGCCGCGCAGATAGCTAATATCCCATCTTGAGCAAGCTCAGAACCAACGGTTGGTCCAACAAATTCAATTCGTTTTATTTCTGCATTTGCATCAATATCTTTATGAATTAAATTTGAAATGTTGACTCCTAACGCATTATCAATAACTGAAGATACGCTACCGTCATCCTTTTTTTCTGAAGCAAGTCGAATGATAATATCTTTACTGCTTCCATAATATTGAACAACGGGCTCATGATAGCCAGCATTGCGTAAACTGTCACGGATGTCGTCAAGATTTACTGGTTTGGTCACCGTAATTTCGACTGTTGTACCACCTGTAAAATCTTGTCCCAAATTAAATCCTTTGGTCAAAATTACATAAATTGATCCAACAACAAGTAACATTGATATTGCAAAAGCAATAAAACCAAACTTTAAGAAGTCGAGGACTCTGCGACCATGATTTAGTTCTTTAACATCATGATTTTTTATATCATTACTAGTAACAATCACAATAAACCTCTAAATTGATAACTTGTTGACACGACGACCGCCATAAATAAGATTTGCTAATGCTCGAGTACCGACGATAGATGTAAACATTGATGTTACTATACCGATACCTAATGTAATCGCAAAACCTTTGATTGAACCGGTACCGACTGCATAAAGGATAACCGCAGTAATTAATGTAGTGATATTTGCATCAAAAATACTGCTCCAAGCACCTGCATATCCTTCATTAATCGCATGTTGAACATTACGACCGTTACTCAGTTCTTCTTTTATTCGTTCATTGATCAGTACGTTTGCATCAACAGCCATACCGACAGTTAATACAATACCAGCTATACCCGGCATACTTAACGTCGCACCAGGCAATAATGACATCGCACCAACAATTAATATTAAGTTAGCAACTAACGCTAAACTCGCAAATACTCCAAACAGCCGATAAACCACTAACATAAAGATAACTGAGATTAATAATCCCCATACACAAGATTCTAATCCTTGAGTAATATTTTCTTGCCCCATTGAAGGACCAACGGTACGTTCCTCAATGATTTGAATTGGCGCTATTAATGCGCCGGCACGTAGTAAAAGTGACAAATTTTTAGCTTCATTAATGTTACTAATGCCTGTAACCTGAAAACGATCACTGAAGATGCCTTGAATTGTTGCAACATTGATAACCCGTTCAAGTCGTTCAAAAATTGGTTTATCATTTTCATCACGTCTACCAGTATCTTTATATTCGACAAATAAAGTAGCCATTGATTTATGCAGATTTTTTTGAGTAAAATCGAGCATAGTTTTTCCCCCTGAACTATCAAGGGTAATAGAAACCTCTGGTTGGGAATATTCATTCAATCGGTAAGAAGAATCCGTTATATGGTCACCAGTCAGGACAATGCGTTTATATAACAGTACCGGACGCCCGTTTTCCATATATTTTATTTCTGAACCATAAGGAACACGCATTTGACCGTTAATGATAGCAGCCAAATCCGCTGAATTGTTTTCATTTACTTGTCTAAACTCAAGTGTAGCGGTTGCACCAATAATGCGTTTAGCCAATGCGGTATCTTGAATTCCCGGTAATTCAACAACAATTCGATCCGAACCTTGACGTTGTACAATCGGTTCAGCAACACCTAGTTGATTAACTCGGTTACGTAAAATCGTTGTGTTTTGCTGAACAGCATCGTTTTTAGCTTGTTGTAAGCGTTGTTCACTTATATTGATTATGATGCTGTTGTCGTTTTGAGAGTCAATCTTGTAATCTTGTAAATTATTGATTTTAGCAATGGCTTTGTTTCGATCTTGTGTATTAACAAACTCCATGACGATTTGTTGCTCACTATTGCGACTCAAGGATTTAAAGTTTAGTTTGCTATTATTAAAATCAGACTTTAGGTTTTCAATTGATTGCTCTACGAGTTTGTCTAATGCCGTTGTCATATCCACTTCCATCAAGAAGTGAACTCCCCCACGCAAATCTAGTCCTAATTTCATAGGTGAAGCACCAAATATGGAAAGCCACTTTGGCGTTGCGGGCGCTAGATTTAAAGCAACAATATAATTTTCACCTAAATCTTTTGAAATAAGTTCTTTGGCTTTAAGTTGCGTATCGTTATCAGCAAATCGAATTAAAATGGTTCCATTTTCGTAAACAATTGACTTGATATCGATGTGATTTTCAGCTAGCAATTTTATTACATTGCTTTGCGTAGCCGTTTCAATTTTGGCACTATCCGAGCCAGAAATCTGTATAGCTGGATCTTCACCATAAATATTAGGAAGCGCATAAAGTAGGCCGACACAAATTATGACGACCAACATAATGTACTTCCACAAAGGATAGCGATTTAACACGACATATTCTCTTGTGGGGTTAGACTATTAACACAATGAATTATCATAATAATATTGTTATTATAATGATTTCATTGTACCTTTTGGTAATACAGATGTAATAAAATCACGTTTGATTATTACTTCAGTTGAATCATTTAATTCTAATGCAATATAACCATTTTCGTTCACTTTAGAAACACGACCGATCAATCCACCATTGGTTAACACTTCATCACCTTTTGAAATGGATGACATTAATTCACGGTGTGCTTTAGCACGTTTTTGTTGTGGACGCATGATCATAAAATAGAAAAATAATCCAAAAACAACAAGCATGATCGGTAAAAAATAAGGATTGCTTTCAACGGCTTGTCCGTCAGCTGCGTACGCTTGATTAATAAAAAAGTCCATATTGATCCTCTGAATTCAAATTTATTTTATAAAGGTCGAAATTGTATCATAAAAAAAAGGTTAAATATGTACTATTTGTTGCCCCTATGCCTAAGAAAGCATAAAGATTAAAATATATTTAAATTATTCACTACTAAATATTTTAAATAGAATAAATAAGTTAATAAGGTAATTTATACCTAAAACAAAGTAATATTTGTCGATTTTTTAATTAAATTTTATCAGAAAGTACTTGAATTCTTTATCCGATCAATAGAAACTAAACAGAAAGTTAACCCACCTTTTGTATGTTAGTAACCGTATTATGTACGTTTAAAAGTTATGTGATTTGATAACTAAATTTTTGAATTATAATATAATAGTATGATTTAATTGATTAATAATAAATTAATTTTGCTCAGAACTTAATTTTTTTATATAGAATCTATCGATTATATCTATCAAAAAACATATAAACTATTTATTTTTATCTTGTTAATATATACTTAATAACACTTTTATTATGAATAAAAACTATGAAGACATTTCAATTATTATTGGTATTAATGTTATCTTTTTCATTTAGTGTCAAAGCTAATGAAAATGGTGCATCAAAAGCTCCAGAACTAATAATGACTGATCCTAGCTCATTGATTCCTTCTTTAAAGCTTTCGGCAGAAAAAGGGGATGCACAAGCACAATACACTTTAGGTAATATTTATAAACAAGGTTTAGGCGGTATTGAAGTTAATCATGTTCGCGCGCTGTTTTGGTTTAAAAAAGCGGCTGACCAAGGATTAGCTAAAGCCCAAAATAATTTAGCATATATGTATCAAAATGGTTTAGGAACTAAGCGTAATTTATCGAAAGCATTTAAATATTTTAAATTGGCAGCGGATCAAAATTACAGTTTTGCACTTTATAATTTAGCTTTAATGTACAAAAATGGGGAAGGTGTCGCCAAAAATAACGATAGTGCTATTAACTATTTTATTTTAGCTGGTGATCAAGGCGTGTTTGATGCTTACCTAAACCTAGGCATTATGTACTTTTTTGGTGATGGTGTAGAAGAAGATCGTATGCAAGCAGCCGATTGGTTTAGTAAAGCAGCGAAATATAATGTGCCTGAAGCCTTATATTATTTAGGATTAATGTCGGAACACGGCGATGGTCTGACTCAAGATTATGTTGCTGCAACCTATTTTTATACGCAAGCGGCAGAATATGGTAATGTACTTGCAATGTATAATTTAGGCATTATTTATGCCACAGGTACAGGCACTAGACCTAATAACCAATTAGCAGCCCATTGGTTCTCTAAAGCAGCAGAAGCGGGTAATGCAGATGCACAATATAATATTGGCGTAATGTATGATGTCGGCGGTGGTGTTCCCAAAGATATTAAAAAAGCGATTGAATGGTATATTAAAGCCGCTGAACAAGGCAGTGCTGATGCTCAATACAATTTAGCCATTAAATATCTTGAAGGTGAAGGTATCAAGAAAAATAAAGATACGGCAATTTACTGGTTTACTAAAGCGAGTGAGCAAGGTGATCGAGATGCTAAAACGTATTTAGATGAACTTTTAGCAGATAAATAAAAAAGGGCGATTGCCCTTTTTTATTTTTATTAAGTTATCCAGAATTTCTCATTCCAGCAGCAATACCTGATATTGTGATCATTAATCCTTGTTCAACTATTGTATTTTCTTCATCATTACGTTGACGAGAACGATTTAATAGTTCTGCTTGTAATAAATTCAACGGTTCAATATAAATATTTCGTAAAGCAACGGATTGCGCAATCCAAGGTAGATCGGCCATTAAGCTATCATCGTCAGTAATGGTTAAAACGGTATTAATATCATCCGTTAATAAATTACGTAACTCTTCTCCTAATGGCCACATGCTAGCATCAACTAAACGTTGTTCATAATACTCATGAATTTTTGGTGCAGCTTTAGCGTATACCATTTCTAACATACCTAATCGTGCATTAAAGAAAGGCCAGTTGTGATACATGTCTTTGAGCAAATCTTTTTTCCCCTCTTCAATCACTTTTTTTAAGGCACAGCCAGCACCAAGCCATGAAGGAACCATTAAGCGATTTTGTGTCCAAGCAAAGATCCATGGAATAGCTCTAAGACTTTCTATTCCGCCACCTGTTCGCCGTTTTTGAGGCCTTGAACCAAGAGGTAATCTTCCTAATTCTGCTTCGGGTGTGACCGTTCTAAAATAATCGACAAATTCTGCTTTTTCACGAACATAACGTCGATAGCACTGACATGAAATATCTGACATTTCATCCATGATATTGCGCCATGCTTGTTTCGGCTGTGGAGGAGGTAATAAATTTGCTTGAAGTATAGCTGAAGCATATAACATTAAGCTACTGAGCGCGACTTCCGGTAAACCAAGTTTAAACCGAATCATTTCACCCTGTTCAGTGACACGAAGCCCTCCTTTTAATGAACCAGGTGGCTGAGAAAGGAGTGCCGCATGTGCTGGCGCCCCACCACGCCCAATTGAACCGCCTCGCCCATGGAATAAAACAAGATTGATATTATATTTTTCAAATAAGGCGACTAATTCTTCTTGCGAACGATATTGTGCCCATGATGCCGCAAGGGTTCCTGCATCTTTAGCTGAATCCGAGTAACCTATCATGACCATCTGTTTACCTTGGATTTTTTGTCGATACCAAGGAATATCCAATAATTTTTGCATGACAGTCTTCGCATTATTCAAATCTTCTAATGTTTCAAATAGCGGTGCCACCGGGATATTTTTTTCACAATCGACTATTTTTAAAAGCAAATATACCGCTAAAATATCCGAAGGTGCTTTTGCCATTGAGATAACATAAGAAGCAATCGACTCTTCACCAGCTTTTTTAATTACACGACAAGTGTCAAATACTTCTTTAACGATTTGACTAGGTTGCCAATGATAGGGTAATAATGGACGATTAGATTGAAGTTCGGTTAATAAAAATGCTTGTTTCTCTTCTTCAGACCATTGTGCATAACTTCCTATATTAAGTTCTTTCGTTAATTCATCAAGTGCTTCAGTATGAACAGAACTATCTTGACGTATATCTAATTTGACTAACTGTAATCCAAAGCTTTTTATTCGACGTAATGTATCAAGTAAAGGTCCGTGAGCAATAGTTGACATCCCATTATCAATTAATGATTGGTAACAAATATAAAGTGGATCCCAAAGTTGGTTATTTTTAATTAAAATATCAGCTGGAGCTAGGACTTGTTCATTATTGAGTACTGATACTATGTAACTGTGCGTTTTAACTAAACGGGCTCGTAGCTGCTTCATCACCGCTCGATAAGGTTCTGATGCTGTTTTATTTGGCTCATCTAACAGATCAATAACAGATTGGTTACACTCTGTCATCGATAACTCTCGCACTAATATTTGAATATCTGCTAAAAATAATTCAATTGCTTTTAATTTAGCTTGTAACATGACTTTTTCTGTCACATCAGCTGTGACATTAGGATTACCATCACGGTCTCCCCCCATCCATGAGGTAAATTTTATTGGAACATGTTCAACAGATAGTTGTTGATTAAACGCATCAACGAGTTGATCATTAAATTCCCGTAAAAAGAGAGGAACACCTTGCCATAAACTGTCTTCTATAACAGAAAACCCCCATTTAGCTTCATCGAGAGGTGTAGGCCGTTTTTTACGTATTTCATCCGTATACCAGGCCTGACAAACTAGCTGTTTTAATCGGCGCATAATACGTTCAATTTCGTAATCAGCAAGATCATTATGATCCAATTGCGATAAGCAATTATTTATTGCGGTATAGGTATTAATCATTGTACGACGATTAATTTCGGTTGGGTGAGCAGTCAATACTAATTCAATCGATAAATCGTTAATGGCTTGTGTGATAGTTTGCTCAGAAAAGTTTAATTTTTTTAGGGTAGTAAATAAGTCTGTCATTTTTTTTGGACTGCTCGCCGCTTCCCCGTGCGGCGAAATGCCATAATATTCTGCCGCAATATTCACTAAGTTTAAAAACTGGTTAAATGCTCGAGCAACATGTAATAAATCTTCATCATTGAGATGTTCTATTAATTTGAGTAACTCTTGATGAGATTGCTTATTTCCTTGTTGAGCCGATTTTGATAGCTTCCTTATTTTTTCGACTAAATCAAAAGTTTCGTTACCGGTCGCTCGTTTTATTGCATCGCCAAGGAGGGTACCTAACATATTAACATTACTTCGCATAGAGGAGTATTCACTGTTCATTTTAATCTCATTTTATGTATTTAAAAATTAGGGTTAAGCAACTTTAAGCTGTAAGGGCATGTTCACAATTTAAAGAAATAAGTATAAATAATGGTTAATTTGCTCAAGTTATATACTTTATATCAATGCTTAATTGAATTTAAATAATAAAATTTTATGGTTTTTATTTTTTTTTCTGTTTTAATTATATTGAAAATATAATGCACTTATCTTTAAATTCTTAGCTAATATTAAAAAATAACGTTCTATTTTTTATTAAATCACTGTTTTTCAATGAATAGCTCGCCTGTAATCTGTATCTTGCTTTAATTTGGGTATATACTAATAAGATTGAGAATATATATTGGATTATTTAATGATCGCTGTTTTTTATATTGCGTCGATTATAGCTATTTTTGCTAGCATGAAAGTGATTAGTTGCTTACAAATAGATAAAGCTATTTTGTACCTTATTGTATCGCTTTTTGCTTCAGCGTTGATATTGATTCTACTTAATACTTATTTATCAGCTGTGCTTTATATCGTGTTCTTTATTGGCGGAACAGTAACGCTTTTTTTATCCATTGCAAGTATACTTAAAATTCGTAAAGACAATGTAGAAAATGATAAACATGGTATTAGCCCTAAAATATGGTTAGTCCCGCTAATGTTAGCATTTGTTTTACTGGTCATCCTTATTTATGGAGTAGTAAGCACTGACTATTCACAGCTAAAAGAGCCACATGAATTAACCCATGAAATTTCAATACATGCCTATATTTTAATGGCAGAATTGGGAATATTTTTATTATTAGGTGCAGCGGTCATTGCTTATCATTTTATGCATCGTTTGTCGTCGGAGAGCTAATATGATTCCATTAATGCATAGCCTTATTTTAGCTTCTATCTTATTTGTCCTTGGTTTACTAGGCGTGATGATTCGGCGCAATCTCTATTTTTTGCTCCTTAGCCTAATCATAATGAATAACGGTGCCATTATTGCTTTAATTGCTGCAAGTAGCCATTGGCAACATACAGATGGGCAAGTACTGGCTATTTTAGCGATTGTTGCGGTACTTGCCGAAGTGTGCGTTGGACTTGCCCTTTTTAGAAAGCTAGTTTACCGAAAGAAAATTTTTAATATTGACTCATTAAGCGAAATGAAAGGATGAATTTACTCTATTTAACTATCATTGTTCCTTTGCTTTCTTTTTTAGCCCTTGTTAGCTTAGGAAGACAAATACGATCAATTAATATCATCATTATCGGCATTAGTACTATGCTGATTGTGGTATTAATTACCATATTTTCTTGTATTGATTTTGTTACTAACTCAGTCCCTGATATGTCATTAATTTATAGCAGACCATTATGGAATTGGTTTTCTATAGGGGATTTTGTTGTTCCCATTACTTTAACCTTAGATGGTTTGTCATTAACTTTTCTTGTGTTAATTGCTTTTTTGGGCATGCTTATCTATTTTTTTGCTGCGTATTATTTAACATCTCAAAAAGATATTTATACTTTTTATGCTTATAGCAATTTGTTAATAGCAAGTATGTTAACAATTATTTTAGTCGATAATCTGTTGGTCATGCTAATTGGTTGGGAAGGTGTTACATTAAGTATTTACTTACTTATTGGCATTTACTATAAACAAATCCGCAATGGTTTTGCAGCAGTTAAAGCGTTTGTAATCATGCATTTGACCGATGTTTTTTTACTCATCGGTGTATTTTTAATTTATCAAACGCTTCATACGTTAGATATTCGTAATATATTGACTCTCGCACATGCTAATTTAGCTATCGATTCAGATATCATCTATTGGATAACATTGATGCTATTGCTTGGTGCAATGAGTAAATCAGCGCTATTTCCAATGCAATCCTGGTTTACTGAAAGCACCTTAGCCCCCATGCCTGCAATGGCGTTAATGCAAAGTTCAACGGTAATCTTAGCGGGTGTTTATTTAATTTTAAGACTCAGCAATTTGTTTATGATGTCAAGCGATGTACTTTCTATCATGACAATGATTTCATCGCTAACAGTTTTATTTGCAAGCTCTATTGCTCTTGTACAATACGATATTAAACGTATAGTCACTTTCATAAACCTAACACAAATTAGTTATCTGTTTTATGCATTTTCAACTCAACATTGGAGTTTATCACTTAATTGTTTAATCAATTATACAATGACAAGTACGTTACTCATATTAGCCTCGGCAATACTTATCAAAAAATGCCAAAGTGAGCGTGATATAAGTAAAATTGGTGGTTTATATAAAAAATTCCCCGTTTTATTTATCATTTTTTTAGTCATTCTGTTATCGCTTAGTGCAATGCCATGGATTTCAGCTGCCTTTTACATTAAAGGTGACATTATTTGGGGATTAATGGCTCAAGATAATTTAATGAATGGAACCATTGGGTTATTAGGTATTTTGCTCTCGAGTGTTAGTATATTACGTTTAATATTTATGGTGTTTTATCATAAACCTAAAATTAAACAATTTGCCAAAACGAATTGGATGAGTTATTGCCCTATTTTCTTATTGTTAATATTTACCTCATCATTAGTTATCTATTTTCCGTTACCCATAAAAGGAATAATTCCAATTGCTGCATTAGATACTAATGTAAAATTGTCATTCCAGCTTCTTTTTGCTGCGGTAACGTTACTTAGCATTATCATCGCTTATACACTATTTGCTCATCCTAATAGTGAAGTGAAAGAAGTGTTAAACACGCCCATAGTGAAATTTTTTACACGACTGTGTAAAGCAGAATGGCGATTTGATTATTTACTCAATATTGTTTTTGTTAAGCCTTTCATCTTTTTAACCAGTAAATTGAAAAAGGATCCATTAGCAACTTGGGACAATTGGGTTATGCTGGGTATAAAAAAAATCAATTCATATATTGTCGGCTTCGAAAATGGACATCTCAGATGGTATATGGTTTCAATTGTAATGGGTAGTATTATTATATTAATGTTACTTGTGTTTATTTAATAAAGGTGCAATCTTTCATGTTGTTATGGCTTATTTTCTTACCTGTGACAGGTGGATTTATCGGTTGGTTATGTCATCTTTTTTTACAACGAATGGTAGCATCTGTTGATGCGCAATCACGTTGGAATAAACTGCCAATTTGTATCGCATTCATGACGATTATCATCTCGCTAATATTGGTGATCAATTTTTGGCTGGATGCGCAAGCTATTATGGATCAAGGAAATAGTTGGGTAGAAGAAGTCAATTTTGAATGGATTCCGTTATTAGGTATTCGTTTTCACTTAATTTTAGATGGGCTATCTATCATTGTTATTACTTCAACACTCATTATTGTTTTATTCACTATCGCCTATTCAAGCAAAGAAAGCATTAATAATACTGGATTATATTATCTGTGTATTTTAGCAATGACATCAGCTGTCATGATGTTATTTACAGTTACGGATCTCTTTTTGTTATTCTTTTATTGGGAAGCTGTTGCGATTCCTATCTATTTTTTAATTTCTTTATGGGGAAGACGAGATTCCAATTCTCAGCTACGCTTTAATGGTGCAAGTAAATTTCTTATTTATACGCAAATCAGTAGTTTGTTAATGTTAATCTCGATTGTTTCATTAGCTCTCATTAATTGGAATTTAACGGGTCATTGGACTTTTGATTATCAAATCCTAACCAAAACGCCTATATCAAGTAAAACAGAATATTTATTAATGCTTGGATTCATGGCTGCCTTTATTGTGCGTATTCCTTTTGTTCCATTTCACAATTGGTTTATTGAAGCACATATCGAATCGTCAACAACCGGTTCAATGATGATTAGTGGTTTATTACTTAGTACTGCCACTTTTGGGTTATTGCGTTTTGTCATACCATTATTTCCTAATGCTTCTGCAACAATTGTACCTTTAATTTTAATACTTGCATTAATCACCGTTTTTTATTCTGCACTACTTGCATTTAATCAAACGGATATTAAAAAACTAATTGCTTATGTTCATATTGCATTGATGGGCTTTGTGACCGCTATCATATATAGTGGTTCATTAATCGCCTACCAAGGAGTGGTCATACAAATTATTGCGATTAACTTAGCGATTGTCGGTATGTTCATGATTAGTGGTTTATTAGTTGAATGTTATTCAACACGTAACATCAGTCAATTTACTGGATTGAAAGAGCGAGTCAAATATTTATCATCATTTACGTTATTTTTCATATTGGCCGTATTGGGTATACCTGGCACAGCTAACTTTATAGGAAATTACCTGATGTTACTTGGAAGTTTCACAACATTTTCTTATTCTACAATTTTATTAGCACTAGGATTACTTATGCTATCTATTTCATTCATTATTCGTATGCAACCTATTTTTCATGGCGGTCACGATAATAATGAAACCATGAAAAAGTGTTTTCTTAATATCAAAGAGCTTTTATTGTTAAGTAGTTTATTGGCTGTTCTTATTTTTATCGGATTATATCCTAAAGTCATTTTAGATATGTCATATTCTGTCATGAATCAAACTCAACACTATATAACAACAGAGCGCATGGGAGAGTAATAAGATATGATAGCTTTATCACCTATTTATATATTAAGTCTTACTATTATTGCGCTAATGTTTGCATTATTTCGTTTCAAAGTAAGTACAAAATACTGCGCTATTTTATCTTTATGTGGTTTGATATTCGCATTAATTTGCGCTTCTGTCATGGGATATAAAATTTCAGCCAATGATCAGAAAATTTCAGATATCAGCAGCGATAATATGCAAATATTTATCTCTTCTTTGCCACTGACTTCTCCTGATTTTCAGAATGCAAAATTGTTAGCAGTGGATGCCGCACCAACTCAACCAGATCCACAAACTAATCAGACAGAAGCACTGAGTGACAATAATAATGATGCAAGCGTAGAATCAGCGACTCAAGTCCGCCAACCTCAGTTAGACGAATCCAATTCGGAACAGACTATAACATCTGAAACACCGAAAAATGAAGACATTGCGGATAACCAAGAAAAAAATCAATCCCATTCAGATATTCAACAACCGAATAATGTAAATAATTGGAACTCCCAAGAAATTACAGTACTTTTCACCTGTGATGGCTATGGTTTACTTTATACCAGTTTGATTTTATTAATTTCAATTATCGTCAGTTGCTTAGCATATCGTTGGTTTAAGCAAGAACAAAAGTCTCATGGATTATTTTATATAATATTACTTTTCATGGCATTAGGTGGAGTGACCTTAGTCTACGCCAGCCATTTAATCGCTTTCTTTATTGGTATTGAGTTGCTTTCCATTCCTTTTGTGGGTTTAATAGGATATCAATATATTCAAACCCACTCCCTTGAAGCAGCAATTAAATATATGATTTTATCCGCCGTTGCAAGTGCTTTTTTGCTAATGGGTATTGTTTTTTATTATGCATCCACCGGTGAATTAACGTTCAGTGGTTTAAGTTATCAGTTATCCACTATGACCTACCCAAGCACACTGTTATTAATGGGGGTCTGTTTAATGCTTGTAGGTGTCGGTTTTAAATTATCACTTGTTCCTTTCCAACTTTGGTTACCCGATGTTTATCAAGGTGCACCAACGGTTGTCGCACTTCTTTTATCCACAGTGGGTAAAGTTGCGATATTTTGCGCTATCGCAAGACTATTTTTATTAGCTCCTATTGTAAACAATGAAACCATCCGAATTATTTTAGTTGTGATGGCATTTTGTTCTATTTTATGGGGTAATTTATTTGCTTTTATGCAAAGTAATTTAAAACGTCTTCTTGCATATTCCTCAATCGCACATTTTGGTTATTTATTAATTGCATTAATTGCTGTGCAATATCAAGTTTTGGCCTTAGAAACAATCGGCGTTTATTTGATAGGTTATATTCTTGCAAATATTACTGTTCTGGGCGTAATTAGTTTAGAATCTCACTCAAATGAGCTTCAAGATCATGAAAATGAGCTAGATTTGTCGGGATTATTTTGGCGACGCCCTATCCTTGCATTATCTATGGGAATAGGCTTGCTTTCATTAGCTGGCGCACCTTTAACTCTCGGTTTTATTAGTCGATTTTTATTAGTCCTATTAGGTGTCACCGCTGAACTATGGTGGTTAATGGCAGCAGTTGTAGTCGGTAGTGCGCTAGGCCTATATTTTTATGCTCGTTTAGTGATCAACCTTTATATCAAACCAACTTGTCTAGATGATCAATTTATCAATAATTCAGTAGTAAGTTTTAAATGGCATAAAATTGGAATGAGTGAGTTACTCATCACCCTTTCTGCTTTACTTATTATGATTTGCGGAGTCTATCCTAAATGGGTATTTAACTTAATGAGTATGGCACAATACTTAACGGCTTAAACTAATTTAAAAAGATGTTCAAACTAATTTATTTATAAAAAAACCACTCGTTTGAGTGGTTTTTTATCTGTCTTAAATAAGCATTATTTTGCGGTTGCGGTAACTTTGAGTTTATAACCTTGAGCACCTGCTTTGTAGGTCGTACTGTACATTGAATCGTTGTTAAGTTGACCTAATGTTATATTTTGATTTTGTGCTAACGAATCTGTTGTCGCTCCAACACCGGCATAAGTACCGTCTAACTCCCAAGTAAAGTTGTAATTTGCAGATAAGTCAGCTTCACCACTATCTAAAGCACCATTGCCATTAGAATCTAACCATACCACAGCTCGATATTTTCCGCCTTGTTTAGGTACGAAAGTACTACCCGCTATACTATAGTTATCATTTGAATCAGCAGCTAAAATGTAGACCCTCATGTCATCAGATTCAATTGGTCCACTTGTAATTTTATTCGGATCTTTTTGTTCACCTGGACCATCATTAGGGTTACTACCTATTTCGTCTTTATTCGGGCCATTAGTATCATCAGTAGGGGCTTTACTTGGATCTGTCGGATCTAATGTATCCACTTGTCCTGGTGCTTGCGTACTCCAAATATCAGCAACTTTTAACCATTTATTTGTATATGGTAAACCAAACTCAGTTTTTTCTAATACTTTGAAACCAATTCGTGTTGCACCAGCAAACTCATTTGTAATTTTAAACGTAATTTTACCATTACTGAACTTAATATCTGAGTCAGCTAAACTGGCTTCTTTCCATTCACCAGACGCACTTTTATAAAATGCTTTAAACGTTTCTTTTACTACTTTACCTGAAGGATCGCTGTCACCATCTTCATCATGTAAAGTATACTCGATAACGACATAATCATTAACTTTTGCAGCTCGACCACCCACGGTATTGTTACCATCAGCATCAGAGGATACTGACACTGTTAAACTGTGATCTTGACCGCCAAGACTTTTAATTACAGGTGCATTACCCACTATATATTTAGCACTCACACCGCTAAGTGCATATGCGTTACTTGCTGCACATCCAGCGATTAACAGACCTAAAGCAATATTTTTTATCATTAAACTTTTCATGTTTAACTTCCTATTTTTCATTTATTAATTATTGTATATCAAAAATAATATACACCGTTTTGTATTTAACTTTTAGATAACCCTTATAAATGGGTTATCTAAAACACTTTTTTAATTAACCATTCTATTTAACAAATACTTGTAATCTAAACCCTTGATCACCTGCACATGCTGAAGGCGTTGCGTTTATCGGATCAAGATTTAACTCTTGTGGAGCATCAGCATTAGCGATAATGCTCGAACCAGAAGTTGCATAACTACCTGTTTTTATACTTCTAATTTTATAATGTGCGTTATATCCCATTGCGACATTAAACCAAGGCCCATTTGGTTTGTTGCTTGCATCAGGTAATGCTGCTGTTGCCGCTCCATTAGGACATGCAACCGCATTAGACCCTACAAGAGACCAAATCACATATGGACTATTCATTTCAGTGACACCATCTGCCGCATATGCTTTGACATAATATTCATTATCAACTTTCCACTCTTTTGAACCATTAGGATCAAACTCTAATAAGTTTCCAGCTTGAGTCGCAACCAATACCCCATCACTTCGATAAACTTTAATTAATCCGGCTTGACCACCAGCAAAATCTATGGATACTTTATTGAACGATGCACCAAATTGATCTATTGAAGTGCAAAATTCAACCACCCCTTCAATATTAGAAGCGACATCTAATGCATAACTATCACCAATTGCATCCATGCCTCCAGCAGTAGCTGCCTTAGCAGAAATTTTTTGACCCATTTTGATTTTTTCAAAGGATTTCACAATGACACAAGGTTCTTGTTTAGGACAAGACGTTACTTGACCCGAAGTACCATCAATTAAGGTGATTTTTTTGCCATTACTTGTTGCTGTCCAGCCTTTAAGTACAGAATCAAATGAGTCTGGAATTCGGTTCATGAGTTGTTCATCACTAAAACCAACTGCATCCTCTATTGCCGAAATTGTTCCATTTGGTACCTTCGGCTTTACAAGGCTGGCAATCAATGTTATAGCACTGAGACCATCGGCTGAATTAGAAGCCATTGTGGTTTTATTGCCGTTACGATCAACAGCCCAAAGACCAATCTTACGCATGACAGGATCGGGGATAACTTCAAATGACACTTGATTTGATGTTGCTGAACGACCTTTTTTATCGGTAACGGAAACAGATAAGGTATATTTACCATTAGATTGAATTGGATGACGTTTACCATTTTCATCTACATAACTTGGTGCAACAATTTTCCAATTTTGAGTATCTGCTTTTGGTGTAGCCCATGATGAAGATGTACAAATACCTGTTGTATAACAAAGGAATCCACCATTTGCATCAATTTCAAACATATCACCATTCCATTTTACACTGCTTAATCCTTTCGCATTATAAACAGCGATACTAACATCATAACTTTGTCCTTCAACGAGTTGTAAAGATCCAAGTCCTAAATCAACACTTAATTTTTTCTCTTTATATTCAAGAACGATATAGTTGTTACGATCAACTAAGTCATAACGACTACCAGCTAATGAACGTGCTGCTTGAACCATATCGGGATCTAACTGATCTTTTAAAGGAACCCCCATACGATAATTCATCGTCAATGAAGCAGAAGTGGCTTTTTGATTATTTTGTCCTCGCTTATGTTCCGCTTTGAGGGTAAAAAGTGGCACAGGTGTGTAATCAACGCTTGCTGTCACTGCTCTAGGATTTTTTTGTAGGTTATCTTTACCAAATAATGCCACTTTATCACCAAAGTATTGTTCATACATTAATGAACCACCTAAATGAGGGTACTGTGGTAAATAACCTTGAAAACGAACATCAAAACCTTTTGCAGCACGTTCTAAATAATCATCAAAATCACGAGATTGTTTCCAATTTGATAATGGATGATAATAGTTAGCTGCAAGTTTCATGTAGTCACTCCAAGCCTCAACACCTAAACCTAAACGATTGTGTGAACGTTGAAAGTCATGATCCAAAAATACGTTATAGCCTAATAACCATTTTTTATCTGCAAAGTCCCAACGTTGACCAATACCAATATTTCCAATACGTCGTTTATGTTCATATTCTTGAAATGATATTTGACTAAATATCAAGGTATTTTCTGTATCATACCAAGGACTAAATAGTTTAACGTTGACGTTACTAAATTGTCCTTTATCACTAACGTCAAAAGATAATTGAGCCGTACCAAAACGCCCTAAGAAGTCTTGGGCAGCGGTACGAAGTGGATCAACAACATGATTTTTCACACTACTGCGTAAATAATCCTCTGCGTAATCCTTACCTCGATTGGCCAATTGACTTGATAAGCCACCATTTTCAGATGATAATAGTTGTTTCCAATCTTGTGTTGCTAATGTCTGTAAAGCATAAGCAACATGAGTTGCAAGCTTATCTTTATCTGCCTGTACATCATAATTTTCATCTGATCCTAAATCCGGTAAATTTGTATATTTGCTTTGTTTAGTATCTTCAGCTTTACTTGTACTGATGGCAGGTAGTAGTGGGGAGTTTTCAGGAAGCACGAGAAGCTCACCTTCTTCAATCACATCCTTTTTATCAAAGCGCCCATTGTTCATTTTGCGTAGTTGGTCAACATTTATACCACTTATTAATGCTATTTGGTAAAGGCTAGCCTTTTTATTGTTAACCATTTCTCGAACTTTAATACCATTTTTAAGTTCAATAACTTTACTGTTGTCTACAGCAACAGTAGAAGTGCCTTGTTTCGAATCCAATGCCATAGCTGTCTGGCAATTTAATGCCAGAACAACTAAGGTTGAAACAATTTTTAAATTAAGATTTGTTTTCATCTTAATCATTCCTCATATTTCACTTTATTGATAATATATGTATCAAAAACACGTTTTATTCAGCTTTTTGATAAAAAAGCTTCTTTGTTTAGAATAAAAAACGATAGCATTTTTATTGTCTTTAAAATTCTTTACAAAAAATTACTTTTTTTAAGATTATATTACAAAGAAGTCATTGTTCAATAACTTTTTTAAAATATTTGTAAAGATTTGATGAAAATGTCTTCAGAATATGAGGAGAGATAGATTAAAATAAAACGTGGGATTTATTTATCAATTTGATAATATTAATAATACATTAGTTCTCTTTATCTAATACTAAATAAAGCAGATAAAAAAGATAGAAATATTAGAATATTAGTATCTTTTTTTATAAAAATGTCATTTTCAGCAAGAATACTAATTATTGTTCTTCATTATATATTTCAAGATTTTCTGATTCTTTACTATTAAAAGCTTTTTGATTTTGATTTCTTGTTTGTTCTAATTGAAGCAAATAGCTTTCATCAATACCGTCTGTAATATATTGCCCATCAAACACTGAACACTCGAAATGATGAATCTTAGGGTTCTCTTCACGGATTGAGTCGATTAAGTCAGATAGATCCTGAAAAATTAGTCTATCTGCACCAATATCTTTAGCAATTTGCTCGACTGTGCGATTATAAGCGATAAGCTCACTGGCTGTTGGCATGTCAATTCCATATACATTAGGATGCCTAATCTCTGGCGCAGCCGAAGCTAAATAAACTTTTTTAGCACCAACAGAGCGAACCATTTCCAAAATTTTTTCCGAAGTTGTACCTCGAACAATAGAGTCATCGACAAGAAGGACATTCTTTCCTTCAAATTCAATGCGATTAGCATTAAGTTTACGTCTTACAGAAAGTTTGCGTGTAGCTTGACCTGGCATAATAAATGTTCGTCCAACATAACGATTTTTGACAAAGCCCTGCCGATAGGGTTTATTTAAAATTCTAGCAATCTCAAGCGCAGCATCGCAAGATGTTTCAGGAATTGGAATCACAACATCAATATCAACATCTTTCCATTCTCGTGCTATTTTTTTACCTAATTTTTGTCCCATCAATATACGTGATTGATAAACCGATACCCCATTCATGAACGAATCGGGTCGTGCAAAATAAACGTATTCAAAGATACATGGATAATATTGGGGATTGTCTGAACATTGTTGTGAATAAAATTGCCCATCTTGTGTAATGTAAATCGCTTCGCCGGGTTCGACATCACGTATAAATTCGAAATCAAGTATATCTAAAGCAACACTTTCAGAAGCAACCATATACTCCACTTTTTGATTATTTAAAATGCGTTTACCAATAACTAAAGGACGAATGCCATAGGGATCACGAAATGCAACCAATCCATGCCCAATAATCATTGCGACACAAGCGTAAGCGCCTTTAATAATATTATGTACATGACGTATAGCGGTAAAAATATTATCTGCAGAAAGGGGATAAGTTGGAAATTTGTCTAATTCACTGGCGAAAATATTAAGTAGCACTTCTGAATCAGAATTAGTGTTAATATGGCGTCTTGCTAATTCAAATACTTTATTTCGTAATTCGTTAGCATTGGTTAAGTTACCATTATGTGCAAGTGCTATGCCATAAGGCGAATTAACGTAGAAGGGTTGAGCTTCTGAAGGACTTGAACTTCCTGCTGTAGGATACCGTACATGTCCAATTCCTAATGTACCTTGCAAACGTTGCATATGATGTTCTTGAAAAACATCTTTAACTAAACCATTTGCTTTACGTAAACGAAAGCAGTTTTGTTCATCAATGGTTACAATACCCGCTGCATCTTGACCTCGATGCTGCAATACAGTCAATGCATCATAGATAGATTGGTTAACTGTGCTACATCCTAAAATACCAACAACACCACACATACAATGATTACCTCAAAATTACTGCACTAAAAATGAAGACGAATGTTGTATAAAATCAAAAAACCAACGAATAATAACATGAAAATGAGGAATAAGTTGTGATTCTTTCCAGTATTGCGATTGCGAGAAGGGAGTGAAAGTATCAATAAAAAAGAGAACAGCTGCAACCACTAATATTCCACGTAATGCACCAAAGCAGATGCCTAATACTCGATCTGTCCCGGATAAACCTGTTTTTTGGACTAATAAGCCAATAACATAAGAAATAAATGAGCAAACGAGTAATGTCGCTAAGAAAAGGATAGCTATTGCGACAGAAGTACGGATCAATTCGCTATCAAAATAGGTTAAATACTGAGTAATATAAGCATAAAATCGGCTCGCAATGAAAAATGCCAGCACCCAACTAATCAGAGATAATGCTTCTCGAACAAAGCCCCGTATTATACTGACCATGGCGGAAAAAATTATTACGCCAATAATAGTAAAATCAATCCAATTCATCATAGTAACTCACAATTAATTATTTATAGGAGATATTATTTATTACTTTTATTTTTGAACAAATTTTTTTTTAATTAGTAATAATAATGCTTTTTTGTTTTGTTAAATTATTAAGATTATCGATTACTTGCTCTGCTTGCTCCCTTTTAGCATAAGGCCCAACTTGTAATTTTATTAATTGGTTAGGTTCTGGCTTTTTAGGAATAACTTTAACGTTATAATTGTTTAATCGTAATAACGCAACAAGTTCTTCAATCTTTTGCTTGTTTCTTAATGCCGCTATCTGAATCATATATAATTTTGAATCTTGCGTAGTTGTGACCGTTTGATCTGTCGTTATCGGTTCATTGACATCTTCTGCATTGATTTCAGGTGAGATTAATGAACTTGGATTTTGGTCTGTGTCTAGTGCATAAGGAAAATTAGCAACCTCACTTGAGTTATTTTGTGTAAAGCTGTCATCAGGGGTATGTTCGACAGATTGAAACTGCTGATTCACTATGTTCGGTTGTAAAATAGGCGTAGTCGATGTTGTTGTATTCGATTTATCGGTGATGATCCATGGTGCTATCAAAGCTAAAATAAGTAATAAAGTGGCAAAACCAACAAGTCGATTTCTCATTCTATTCTGATTATTTGAAGCGTTATTTTTGTCTTTCGTCATGATTAATTTCACTTAATTCATATTGCTCTAAAACTTCAGCTACCGTATGAAATGAACCACATACGACGATAATATCATTATCTTTGGCATCTTGCATTGCTTTTTGATAAGCATCCGCCACATGATCAAATGTTAAAACACTGGTTTCTTCTTTATCAAGCAAGTATTGCTTTAATACTTCAGCTTTGCAACCTCGCTCACCATAGAGTGTCGCGCAATACCATACATCGCCTTGTAAAATGGATAATGTACTTTTTATATCTTTATCTTTCAACATGCCAATAACAAATCTTATTTTACCTGTTTTGGATTGTTTAGCTTTTAATTGAGCTAATTGTTTAATTAAATAAGTTGCAGCATGTGGGTTATGAGCAACATCAATAATAACCAATGGTGAATGTTGTAGTGTCTGAAATCTGCCAACTAAGCTTGCTTGTTTTAATCCTTTAACGATATCGTCTTGGGTAATATTTAAAGAAGAATAACTTAATGCTGCAATTGCTGTCGCAGCATTAGCTAACGGAACATTGGCTATCGGTAAATGATGATAATTTGCCAAGGGGGATTCAAAAGACCATTGATTATCATTAATTTGTTGATAAGACCAATCGCTATTTACCGTATAGATAGGACAGTTAACTGATTCTGCCACCAATGGAATGGTGACAGGAACATTTTGCTCACCAACAACAGCAATGCTTTTCGATTTAAAAATACCGGCTTTTTCACGCCCAATACTTTCTCGAGTATTTCCAAGATAATCTACATGATCAATGTCTATTGTTGTGATAACAGCAATATCTGCATCAACAATGTTGGTTGCATCCAGTCGTCCACCTAACCCAACTTCCAACACAACTACATCTAATTTTGCTTTTTTAAACTGATAAAGTGCTGCAAGTGTTGCATATTCAAAATAAGTTAAAGAAATATCACCACGAACTTTTTCAATTTCTACAAATGCGTTAACCGTTTCTTGGGCTGTTGACTCTTGATTATTAATTCTTACCCGCTCTGTGAAACGTAATAAATGAGGAGAGCTATAAACGCCAACTTTTCGTTTTGAAGCGAGTAAAATCATTTCCAATGTTCGGCAAGTTGTACCTTTGCCATTAGTTCCTGCAACCGTAATAACATAGGGAGCGGGTTGCAAAATATCTAAACGCTGAGCAATGATTTTTACTCGCTCTAATCCCATATCAATAGTAGTATGATGCAGTTGCTCTAAATAACAAAGCCATGTCTTTAAGTCAGACATGGCATTAGGTTTTTCATTTTGCATGATCAATTAAACTGTCTCATCAATTGTCATTTCATCGTTATTCACATCATTAAATGGATCGGGAAGTTTCATTAATTTTGCAATTAGGCTGGCAATTTTAGGTCTCATTTCTTTACGATGAATGATCATATCAATTGCGCCTTTTTCCAGTAAAAACTCACTTCGTTGGAATCCTTCTGGTAAAGTTTCCCGTACAGTTTGTTGAATAACGCGTGGGCCTGCAAAACCAATTAATGCTTTGGGTTCGGCAATGTTAATATCACCTAGCATCGCTAAACTAGCTGAAACCCCACCCATAGTCGGATCGGTCATGACAGAAATATAAGGTAAACCTTCATCTTGCATTTTAGCAAGTATTGCACTGGTTTTAGCCATTTGCATCAATGAATAAAGTGCTTCTTGCATTCTTGCACCGCCACTTGTTGAAAAACAAATTAACGGGCATTTATCGGCTATCGCTTGTTCAGCAGCACGGGTAAATAAAGCCCCAACAACTGATGACATCGATCCACCAATGAAAGCGAATTCAAAACAGGCAACCACAACAGGAATACCAAGTAATGTTCCTTTCATGACAACCATAGCTTCTTTTTCGCGTGTCTCTTTTTGAGCCGCAGTTAAACGGTCTTTGTATTTTTTAGTATCTTTGAATTTTAAAATATCTTTTGGCGCAAGATCAGTTCCAATTTCTACATCTGAATCCTCATCTAAAAAATGGTATAACCTGACGCGCGCAGGGATATGCATATGGTGATCACACTTAGGACAAACCTCTAAATTACGATCTAATTCAGCTTGGTAAATGACTTGTTCACAGTTACTGCATTTTGTCCAAACGCCACCGGGTATATTCGCTTTTTTATGATCTGATGATATATTATTTTTACTTAAAATCTTTTCAATCCAGCTCATTATGATTCTCTCATTGTGCTATACTCTAGAAAATATCGGGCTATTGTATAATACTTTGTGCTAATTCTTAATAGTTGTTTTAAATTTATCTTATTTGTTAACCATGTTTGTAAAAAATATTCTTTTACCAAACAATCGTATTTTTTCATTTTAACGCTGATTTTAATATCCAACCAACTGAATATTTTAGATTAAATTATTGCATTTAAGTCATAAAGACAGCCTCTACTTCAATTAAGCGGTATGCTTACAATAATTCGGTTTATTCATAAAATTTTGAAAAAATCATTTAATCAATTCGTTTAATGAAATGCCTGATTTTAAACCCCATTGCAATCAATGATGCAAAATAGATAACGATACCTACCGTGACCAATAACAATAAACGACTTATTCGCATTAACATTGAACCCGTTGACCAATCTGGTAATAATTTCGATCCAAACCATAACACTAATGACATTAACAGTACCGCTATCACAATTTTAATTAAAAATTTACCCCAACCTGGCTGTGGTTGATAAAGTTCCTTTTTACGTAATTGCCAAAATAATAATCCAGCATTAAAACATGCTGCCAGCCCAATTGATAACGAAAGACCAGCATGTTGTAGTGGACCAATAAAAACCATATTCATTAGTTGCGTTAAAATTAATGTGACAATCGCAATTTTGACAGGTGTCTTAATATCTTGTCTGGAATAGAAAGCGGGTGCCAAAACTTTGATTAGAATAAGTCCAAGTAAACCGATAGAATAAGCTATTAAAGCACGTTGTGTCATTAATGTGTCATTTATTGTAAATTGTCCATATTCAAAGAGTGTTGAGATAAGTGGACGAGAAATTACACCTAATGCGACTGTGCTTGGCAAAGCCAATAAAAAACAGAGACGTAATCCCCAATCTAATAATTCCGAATATTGTTTATGATCACCATTTGAAAAGCTTTTAGCTAATGACGGCAATAAAATGGTACCCAATGCAACACCCAGTACGCCAGCTGGGAACTCCATTAATCGGTCAGCATAATACATCCATGAAACCGATCCCGAAATTAAGAAAGAAGCAAAAATCGTATTAATGATTAGAGATATTTGCCCAACGGATACCCCTAAAATTGCAGGCCCCATTTGTTTCAACACTCGCCATACACCACTATCTTTTAAATTGATACGAGGTAGCACTAGCATACCTATCTTTTTTAAAGTCGGAAGTTGATAAAGCAATTGTAAAATGCCGCCGACTACGACAGATACCGCTAATGCCAGCACCGGTGGATTAAAATAAGGCGTTAAAAATAGCGTAAATACAATCATGCTAATATTAAGCAATGTCGGCACGAAAGCAGGAACCGAAAAGCGATTCCACGTATTAAGTACGGCACCAACTAATGAAGCAAGTGAAATAAAAAAGATATAGGGGAAAGTGATGCGAAGCATGATGGTTGCAAGTTCAAATTTGTCGATAGATTCTTGCATAAAACCTGGCGCTGTCAGCATAATGATAAAAGGTGCAGTCATTACCCCAATTAACGTAACGATAGCCAATACTAATGTTAATAGACCGGCAACATACGCAATAAAAGTCCGTGTTGCCTCGATCCCTTGTTGATTTTTGTATTCAGCCAAAATAGGGACAAATGCTTGTGAAAAAGCCCCTTCAGCAAATATTCGTCTCAATAAATTAGGAAGTTTAAAAGCCACAAAAAACGCATCGGTAGCCATTCCTGCACCAAAAAAACGTGCAATTATTGCATCTCGAACAAAGCCTAAAACTCGAGATACCATTGTCATTGAACTTACAGTGGCTAAAGATTTTAATAAATTCATAGATAAGATAGGAGCCAAAAAACAAATGATAGGCATAGTCTACAAATTATTCATTTATTTCACCATGCTTTTTTATAAATAATAATGTTTATGAATTGAAATATTGTTACCATTCAAACAATAAGCGGATTGAAATACTAATCAGACAAATATTATCATCAATTATTCAATATAGGATTTTTATTTCATTCCGCTTTTATTTCTTCATTGGTTATAATTTATAACTTGCAGTTAACAATACAGCTCTAGGCGTGCCAGGCATACTACTTGAACGCCAATATTCTTTTCCTAATAAATTTGTTACTGCAAAAGTCATTTCAAAAGAAGAAGATTGATACCCTATTGCAGCATTCCATACAACATACCCAGGACGTTTTAATTGATTTTTATCATCATTAAACATTGATCCCTTATAATTAACCTCAACTTCAGTAAACCAATTGTTATAAGGCAAATAACGTATATTTAAGTAACCGCTATGCTTAGATGTATTGGGCAAATATTTTCCTTGATTAACTGGCATTTTTTTATCTTTATGAACTTTAGCTTGCTGATAACCAATACCGCTGTTAATGTACCATTTTGGTGTTAATTGTCCGATGATACTTAGCTCGATACCTTGACTACGGTCACTGCCTTTTACCTGCCAATTATAAGGATCGTTCACCGCATCGGGTTGATAACGAACGTTGTATAATTCAAGATTATAAAGTGCAATTTGAGAAGATAATTTATCATTTAACCAATCACTTTTTACGCCTATTTCATATTGCCTTGAATATTGTGGTTTATTATCGTAAACCGTTTTCGAGTCTGTTGAAATGGTAATCAGTCCTCGTCCACCATAAGGTGCAAAATTTTTACTATAGGAAGCATAAAAACTTTGCGATTCGATAGGTTGCCAAATTAAACCGATTCGAGGGCTTAACGAGTGACCATTATATGAACGGCTTTGATGTTTAATTTTATTATCTGATGCAAATTCGTAATTGTCATAGCGTAAGCCCATCAACAATTTCCACTGTGATGTAAAACTCATTAAATCTTGCCAATAAATCCCTTTTGAAGTCGCTTTATGATTCGTTTTAGTATTTAGCTTATTGTAATGTGGTTTTTTAGAATTCCAGTGTGGATGGTAAGGATCAACGACTTCAGGGTAAACACTCGTTAATGCTAATCTAGGTTGACGTTTTTCAATATTATATTCAATGCCGACTAACATATCATGACCGATACTTGCTGTAGTAAATTTGCCTATTACATCGAGTGTATTACTATAGATTTTATTATCTGTTTCTTGCCAAGCTCGTCGAAATTGTAGTTTTCCTGCATAGTTACACGTTTTTCCACTATTTGTTTTGCCATTTAAATGACAATAATCACCACCATAAATATGGTCAAAATTTTGACTCGCTTGACGATAAAGGTTAGTTAATTTTAGTGACCAATCATCATTAAATTCAAAACCTATCACCGAACGTAATGATTTAAAATTATCTTTTACGTAATCGTCAGGATGCGCATAGGTTGTTTTAATTGAAACCCCTTTTGGTAAATTATAGTAAGCTGGTCCTCGGTCTGGTTTACGCCATAAGTGATCATGAGTATATTGTACTAACCAATTAAACCCGTCTAAATTATCATAGAGTATACTTGGCGATACCATGGTGTCTCTTTGTTTAATTCCTTTGCGAAAACTTTTTTCTGATTGGTGATCAACTGTCATTCGGATCGCTAGTTTCTCATCGACAACATGATTAATATCGACCATACCGCCATATTTATCCCATGAACCACTACGTAAGCTTAAAACAGTAGGTGAATCAAAATTAGCTTGTTTACTAATCATGTTTATCATTCCCCCACCAGAACCACGACCATAGAGTACCGAAGCGGGACCTTTTAATATTTCCACGCGTTCAATATTGGCTGTACTTTGCCTAACTTGCCCACTTGCACGGACACCATCCCGATAAATATCGCCAGAACTTGCGGAAAAACCGCGTATTTTTATGCCTTCATCCCGCATATCATAAGTAGTATCAACACCGGGTAATTTATTGACGATTACACTTAAATCATTTTGTCCAAAAATTTTTTCTTGATCAATGTTAACGGAATTAATGGATTGGGGTATATCTTTAATATCAAATGGCATTTTTGTCGCGGTTGATGATTTTTTTATTCGCTGGTCATTGATATCGGTAATGTTGGCAACAACCTTCATTGTTTCGATGTTTGCAACATCGTCTATTTTATCTTGAGCGCTAACAAAGGGTGCTGTACTTATTAGCCCCAAAATAGCGAATTGATGACTTAATTTCATTGTTTTTCCTATCTTTTATCGTTTTATTATAATTTGTTTCAGTTGGCTAAAGTTAAAGCAACAATAAATATGATAATGATTATTATTTACATTTACAACTTATTTTCTGTTTTATAAAAATATTGCGACAAAAAATATTAAAATCTAACTGAAATTAAGCGTTATTCAATGGTTGTTTAAATGGATTGCGGTTTGAGTATAATTAATTAAAAGGAGGTCTCTGTATTTACCCTATCCTATAGATAGGCTGTAAAATAGATTGCTTTAAAATCGAGAAAATTTAACAAATGAACATAATTTTTTAACCCTTTTGTTGTGTTAACCCATCTTTTAAGCTTAACAGAATAATGGTTTAATATTATTTCCGATAAATATGATCACTAAAATTTGTTAAATTCAATTGATTTCTAATTTGATTTTGAAGGAGAGAAAGTGGTGGGTCGTGAGCGATTCGAACGCTCGACAAACGGATTAAAAGTCCGCTGCTCTACCGACTGAGCTAACAACCCATTATGAAGAGACGCTTTGCACCTTTTTTGCTATAGGTACAAGCAATTTCGGGTTGCTATATTACTTATAATTATGAGGTAATGCAACCCTTTTCTGAAAGCTTTTTTTCAAAAGCTGGTTTTTCATACGTTTTGACTAAAGTGAAGCGAGTTTCTTTTTGGCAAGGTTCACCGCATTTTTATCTTTAGGGTATTTATTGACTACTTGTTGAAAAACAGCTTTAGCATTCTTATTATCTCCTTTTTCAAGTAAAATCAAGCCTACTTTATAAAGACTATCTGGTGCTTTCGCTGAGTTTGCAAAATCTTTCACTACCGTTGCATAATGAAACGTCGCATCATCTTTTTTACCTTGCTTATAATAAACTTGACCAAGCCAATAATTCACATTAGCACGATATATCGATTTTGGGTAAGTTTCTAAAAACTTTTTAAAAGCTAAAATGAGTTCATTACTTTGATTAGCATCACTAATAAATTGCATAATAAAATTATAATCGGTTTTATCATTTCCTGTGGTTGTCCAATTTATTAAATTTGATGAAGTTGCACTCGATTCAGTTTGGGTAGTTTGTGATGCTGATTGATTAGATGAGTTGTTAGTTTGATTTGATGAGAATTCGGTACCATTGGTCATCTGTTGTAAAATCATTTTTTGACGTTCAATAGTCTGATTTAGTTGATATTTGGTATCTTCCAATTGACCACGTAAGGTATCAACATCCGATTGTAAATCACTAATCTTTTGCTGACTCTCAATCAATAACTGTCCTTGTGCTTGTATCATTCTTTCTAATTCAGCATTACTTGCTGCATAACCGTAACCGGTAAACAAAAGCAATATGAGTGATGTAATTATTTTTTTATGCATAAATGAAAACTCAATATGAAAAATTAACGGCTGAACCTTCAGCCGTTATGAAATATAATTAATATACAACAACCGCTCGACGATTTTTAGCGTACGCAGCTTCATCATGACCTAATACGGCAGGTTGCATTTTACCAAATGATCTTATCAGCATTTGACTAGAAGAGACACCATTCGCTTGTAGATAAGAAGCAACAGCTACAGCACGGCGTTCACCAAGTGCGATATTATATTCTGGTGTTCCTCGTTCATCAGCATGCCCTTGAATCACAACTTTCATTGAGGTATGAGCACGTAAGAAACCTGCATGAACATCTAACATGCGATTATATTCAGGTTTAACATTATATTTATCAAAATCGAAATAGACAGTATTCATTTCTTGTTGTTGTAATCTTGCAAGCAAAGCACGATCTTCTCTTGTTAAAGTATCGCTAAAATTACCATTCGCGTCGGTACCATTTTTAGAAGAACATGCTGTCAAAGCAATTAATGGTAAAGCTATAGCTGCTACCTTAAGATATTTAGAGAATTGCATTGTAATAACTCCTTTGTGTTTTTAAATAAATTAATATTTATTTTTAGCCGATCCAACTGATTTCAAATATCGTTTGTTACCAGTTTGGAAATAAAGTTGATATATTATATTTCTTAACTCTTCAGTATAAATTGAATATTTATCATTTTAATTTATCAAGTTCGACAGTAATTTATAAATAAGGTGACCAAGATGGAAATTTCACTTGTCCATCTGATACGGGTAATTCAGCTTTAAAAAAGCCATCAGTCGAAACAAGATTCAAAATCGATCCTAATCCTTTCGTCGAACTGTAAATAATCATGGTACCATTTGGCGCAATACTTGGAGTCTCATCCAAAAATGTATCAGTCAATCTTTGGTAGGTTTTGGTTGCCATATCATATTTCGTGATGTGTTGTTCACCATTGTTGGTTGAAATCATTGCAATAAACGATCCATCTGGAGAAACACGAGCATTCTGATTTTGAGTATTATCCCATGTTAATCTTTGAGGTGTACCACCATTTATATTGATACTGTAAAGTTGTGGACGTCCAGCTTGATCTGACGTATAAACAATTGTTTGGCTATCTGGCATCCAAGAAGGTTCAGTATTATTACTTCGACCGGTTGTAATTTGAGTGATTTGTTTAGAATTTAAATCTTTAATATAAATATTTAAGTTACCATCTTTAGAAAGTGCAAATGCCAACTTTGTACCATCAGGTGAAAATGCGGGAGCACCATTATGTCGAGGGAAAGAAGCAACGGTTTCAATGGCGCCGTTTTCTAAATTTTTCATGACCAATGCAGAATTTCCACTTTCGAAAGTAACAAACGCTAATTTTTTACCATCCGGAGACCAAGTTGGTGACATAAGTGGGGCTTTAGAACGATGAACGGTTACTTGATCATAACCATCATAGTCAGACACTCTTAATTCATGCGTGTACGGCCCTCTGTTGGTCTCTACAACATAAGCGATGCGTGTTCTAAAGGCCCCTTTAATTCCAGTAAGTGATTCGAATATCTCATCACTTGCCGAATGTGCGGCCAAACGCACCCAACGTTGACTTATTGTAAATTGGTTTTCAGCCAAAATAGCACCCGGTTTATCAACGGTGTCGATTAATTGATAAGTAATGTGGTATTTCCCTGAAGCATCAGGTTGAATTGAACCGACGACAACAGCTGAAACGCCAAGATTTTTCCATACAGCAGAATTAACTTCAGATGCGGTTGTCGGTTTTTGTGGCATATTTTCGATGTCGATTGGATTAAATTTACCGCTATTGCGTAAGTCAGATGCAATAATATTTTCAATTATTTGGGGTGGTTCTCCCGATCCTGTCCATTTAAATGGTGAAACAGCAATAGGCTTTGCGGTACTGACACCTTCAGTAATATTTATTTGAATCCCTGTATTATCTGCCCAACTATTACTGATTAAAGCAAATAAAAATATAGAACAAATTATCAAAAAGCGAGAGGCGTATTTGATCATCTTAAATTCCTTAAATTAAACATAAATAACTACGTTAGATTCACTATATATTAGTAGTTGGAGAAAAGTAATAAAAATTAAAACATACGATTATTATCACTTAAAAATGGCAATTTTTATATTTCAACAATTTCTACATACTTTTTCATTAAGAAAGATAGCTGATATTAAATAACAAGTCTATAGTATATGGAATAAAAAGGTTAATATAATTTTAACGCTTTTTTTGTTAAAAAGATTGGTTATGCTAATTTAACTTTTGAGTTATCAAAAAAAGAAAAATAATTGTTTTAAAATTAAAAATTTTCAAACTGTCTGAAAAGATGTTTTAGCCTAGTGTGTTTATTAACATATTTATCGTTTTGAAAAAAAATAAGTATCCATTTGTTTTTTACTATTTTTGACAATTATCACAAAAAAAAGTATTCCGCTGACCTATTTTTTGCGATTTTATTATAGTCTGACAATTATGGCATTCTTGTCCTTCTCGCCCATATACTTGTAATTTTTGAGCAAAATAACCAGGCTTTCCATTAGATTGAAGAAAATCTTTTAGTGTCGTTCCACCTTGTTTAATCGATTTAGTCAGAACTTGCTTGATAGCTGAAACTAATCTTTCAAACTCGGCTAAATGTAATGAATTCACTTTTCGATTGGGATTAATTTTTGCCATATGCAACGATTCCGATGCATAGATATTTCCTACACCAACAACAATATGATTATCCATAATCCAACTTTTAATTGGTATTTGACGATTTTTCGCTTGCGCCAACAGATACTCTGCTGAAAACGCATCACTCAAAGGCTCAGGCCCTAAATGGTTTAATTGAGAAACCTCTTCAAGCGAATTAGCCCAGAGCCATGAACCAAAACGTCTTGGATCAGTATAACGCAATACAACACCATTTTCTAAAACCAAGTCTATATGATCATGCTTTGCTACTTCCTGTTGTTCATCAAGTAAAATACGCAAACTACCAGACATTCCCAAATGAATGATAATCCAATTATGTGCTAGCTGTATCAACAAATATTTTGCACGTCTTTTGACATCCAAAATCACTTCTCCATGAGAACGATGAATGAGTTCATCAACAGGCCAACGTAATTTTGGTTGCCTAACTACTATTTGCTTTATAGTTTGCCCTTTTAAATAAGGCAAAATACCTAGGCGACTTGTTTCCACTTCGGGTAATTCAGGCATTTTATTTCACCTAATTATTTAACATTTCAGTGACCCAAGTTGGTACTTGCTGACTTGGAGTCGGTTGATTATTGTTGTTACATAAGCTTTGTGTATTGGTTGTCCAAACAGGTAACTTTCGACCACTACGATCATCACATTGCCACTGGCCATTATTATCTATCGATAGCATGTAGATATTTTGAGGTATCGGGAGCGATAACCTTTTAGGTGGATTATTTTGTAAGTATTCACTATATATTTTTAATGCACCTGTTGCACCTGTTAATTTCATTGGCGAATGGTCATCCAACCCAATCCAAACAACAGCGACATTTTTACCATCAATTCCTGTAAACCAACTATCACGAGAATCATTACTGGTTCCGGTTTTAGCAGCTAAGTTAAATGATCCATATTTTCGTTTTAGAGACCGTGATGTCCCCGATTCCACAACTTGTTGCATAGCATAAGTAGTTAAATAGGCTGATTGCTGTGAAACAGCTTGAATCTGTTTAGGATAGTTTTGATATACCAATTCTCCCTTATCCGTTAGTACATATCTTAAAATAGATAACGGCGAACGTTGTCCATTGTTTGCAATCGTTTGGAACATTTGTGCTGTTTCTAAAGGTGTTAACTCTAAAGCACCTAATAATCGTGAAGGTAGATTCGTAATACGATCACTTGGCACACCCAATGCTTGCAGGGTATTTTTAGTCGCATCAAGACCAAGAGCTATCCCTAAGTTGACGGTTGGTACATTTAACGAAAGTGCTAAAGCATCCACTAACATGACACGATCACGAAACTTACGATCATAATTTTTCGGTTGCCAGTACGAACCATTATCAAGCTTTATTGAAAGTGGTGAATCATCCAACCACGTATTAAGTTGAAAACGATCCGGTTGCCCTAATGCTGTTAAATATGTTGAAGGTTTAGCAAGTGAACCAATTGCTCTTCGGGTTAACCATGCACGGTTGTAACCAGGATAACGAGGCTCTGCACTACCAATAATTGCACGAATTTCGCCGGTTTCTCGGCTAACAATAACCATGGCTGTTTGTAAATCTTTATTAGTTGATTTACGTAATTTTTCAATTTCATTCGTAACTGATTGTTCTGCCGCTGCTTGGGCAACAGGATCAAATGTCGTAAAAATCTTCATTCCTGAAAGGTGATCTGCTTTATCACCTAATTGCTTTCTTAATTCACTACGAACAACTTGCATAAAAGCAGGTTGTGGCGAAATAACACCACCTTTTGGTAAAACAGATAGTGGGCGCTGACTTAATAGATTATATAACTCATCATCAATAATTCCTTGTTGCTCGGTCAGCTTTAGAACAACATTTCGGCGTTCTAAAACTTGTTTAGGTTGCGTCCAAGGATTATATAACGAAGCCCCTTTTACCATTCCAACTAGAACTGCTTGCTGATCGAGCGTCAATTCATTAACAGGACGACCAAAATAGTAAAGGCTAGCAAGTGGAAAACCGTGGATCTCCTCACTCCCAGCTTGTCCAAAGTAAACTTCGTTTAAATACAACTCTAAGATACGTTCTTTACTATAACGAGCATCAAGAATCATCGCCATATAGGCTTCGCGTATTTTACGGCTTAAACTACGTTCATTAGTTAAAAATAAGTTTTTTACAGTTTGTTGAGTTAACGTACTTCCACCTTCAGTACGGCCCGTGGTAAGGTTGACATAAATTGCTCGCCCAATCGAATATAAACTCACGCCATGATGATCATAAAAACGTTTATCCTCAGTGGCAACTAAAGTTTTAATCAGTGAATCAGGAAATGCTTTGAGAGGAACAAATAAACGTTGTTCTCCATTAGGTGAGTGCATCATTGTAATTAATTTTGGATCGATCTTAAGTAATCCAAAATCACGTCCTGTATCTAAATTAGTAATACGATCTATTCGATTATCATAGAACGTAATTCTAACTCGAAAAGCTTGTTCTTCACCATCAGGAAAAGTAAAAGGGCGACGGTATATTTCAACAGCATCATTACTGACGATGAATTCACCGGGTCGAGTAGCTTGCGTATCCTGTTGTCGATATTGTGCACCTATTAACAACGTTACAACATCGCTTAAACTGTATTCACTTTCTGGCTCAAGATCGATAATTTGACCATAAACAGCTGCTGGTAATTCCCAAACATTACCATCTATGCGTTCTTTTATTTGTTGATCGAGATAAATACCATACATTACGGTCACAGCCACAAAAACTAAAAACAGTTTAAATAGCAATGACAAAAATCGGCGCCAAAGTGAGCGTTTTTTATTTTTATTTTTTTTTACTTTTTGAGTAGGTTTCTTTTTTGTAGATTTAGTCGAAGTATTCAAAGCTCACCTAAAATTCGTCATAAAATATATTTCGTTATCATAACACAATTTTTCAAAGATATATCTGCCTTGTTGATTTAGCACATATTTAGCTTAAAATGATGTATCTACAAAATTAATTATTAAATTCTAGTCGGGGTTTAATACTTTTCACTTTCGCAACAAAAGCGTTTTTAGATTTACCTGTTAAACCTTCATCTATAGGTAAATTAGCTGTTAATGGATTCACAGGTTTATTATTGATATGTAATTCGAAATGTAAATGTGGCCCTGTTGAACGTCCAGTATTGCCTGACAATCCTATTTGTTCACCTTGTTTAACCTGTTGTCCTGGTTTAACGAGAATCTTATCTAAATGCATATAAGTCGTCATATACTGACGCCCATGCCTTATAGCGATATAATTACCTGCTGATCCACTATATTTAGCGATCACAACTTCACCATTCCCCACCGATAAGACAGGTGTTCCTCGAGATACCGCAAAATCAACACCATTATGAGGCGCTATTTTTCCGGTCACAGGGTGTAAACGACGAGGATTAAATTGAGAAGAAACACGTGCTTTTTTTGCTAATGGATAACGGAAAAAACTTTGGGATAAGCTATCTCCATTAATATCATAATATTTACCGTCATCGGCGAGAACAGCATAATAGTCTTTTGAGCCATTTTTGAAGCGAACCGCTAACAATTGGCTATTCGATAAACGGTCGCCATGCATCTCACGAGACAGAATAACCGAAAATTTGTCGCCAATTTGTAAGCGTTTAAAATCTAATCGCCATTGTAAAGCACGAGTAATAATACCGATTTCAGTGCTAGTTAAACCACTTTTACGGGCATCAGCAATAAAATTAGATTTTATTTCACCTTTAATAACGACTTCTTGTAAAATTCCTTCGACCGTTTCTGAATTCTCAACAAAGTCATTACCCGATTTTTCATACATTCGGATATTGTTGCTTGAGATAGTCCAGTTCAAGTTTTGTAAATTATGGTCATCGTCTGTTGTCCACATCAACTGTTGACCAATTCTTAAATTAGCAAGCTGTTTAAATTTGGACGTTAATTCATAAACATCATTTCGATTTACGTTATATCGTAATAAAATATCATGTAAGGTATCGCCCCGAACAATGGTATATTGTACAGTATTGTCTTTTTCATCAATGATTTTATCTAAGTCATCTTTGACAATTTCATCTTCCGGTTCATCAGAGGATTCTATCACAGTAGAATTTGAATTACCGTCGACTAATTCAACCTGACCTTCTCCAATACTTACAGGCACAGAAGTATTATTCACGGTTGTTTCAACTTGAGGATTCAACGGTATATAAACCGTGCGATCCAAATTCAATGGTCGCCATAATATCGTAAAAAAGATAACAACAAGAAGAACGCCTAATATTGAAAAATAGGGAAATTTCACTTTGCTTTTTTCAATATGACGATTTTCAATCTTTCGAGCCAAAATAAACCTTAACTATTTATTATCTATCTGATTATTTATCTAAACAATCCAACAATTGCTGAGTTAATTTCATTAAAAATTGAAAATACGCATCTTTTGAAGGCATTATATCTGTCCCCAAAGGATTCAATTCTCCAATTCTGACATTTGTTCCATTAACCAATTTTTCAATAACTGCCGGGCTAAACTGAGGCTCTATAAAAACACATACTGCTTGGTGTTCTTTTAACTTTTGTTGAATAGCATAAACTTTTTGAGCGCCCGGTTGAACTGCTGGATTTATAGTAAAACTACCTAGATTTTTTAATCTAAACTGTGATTCAAAATACCCATAGGCATCATGAAATACAAAATACCCTCTATTTTGGACGTTTATTAATTTTTTTGCAATGTTTTGTTCTGTTTCAGATAATTTTATAGTGAATTCGTTTAGATTTTCGTCAATTTTTATTTTTTTATCTGGATAAAGGGTGATAAGTTTATCATGAATAAATTGCGCAATAATTTTCGCTATTTCAGGCGAAAGCCAAATATGTTCATCATATTCACCATGATGATCATGGTCTGATTGATGATGATTTATTTCTTCATGAGAATGATCATCGTGATTAGTTCGAAGCAAACTCTTAATTGCAGGAATTTCCATTAATTCAATTTGCTTTTGTTTATCGATATTTTTCAATAAGGTTGGCATAAAGGTTTCCATATCTTCACCAACCCAAATAACTAATTCCGCTGACTTAATATTCTTTAAATCAGAAGGTTTTAATGAATAAGTATGAGGAGAAGCACCGTCCGGTAAAAGAATTTCTGCATCAGTGATGCCTGATGTAATAGCTTGAGTAATAAAACCTATTGGTTTAACCGACGATATAACCGTAGCATTAGCATAATTACTTGCGCTTTGTATTATTAATATTGGGGTTAAGATTATTAAATACTGTATAAACAGTTTAAAAGTCTTCACGATATGATTTTTCACGTTATTATCCAATGCTATAATTTATGATAGAATAAAATTTAATATTGTTATAATATAACATAACATTTAGGTGAGCAAGGGCTACCCGTTTCATGACTCAATTAATTTCACTTGAAAATGTCTCCGTTGAAATCAATCATCAAAAAATATTAGATAATATTTCATTAGCTATTAAGCTAAATCAGATTATTACATTACTTGGGCCTAATGGTGCAGGTAAATCAACGCTGGTTAAAGTCATATTAGGATTACTACCCCACTCTTCGGGACAGATTTGTCGTTTACCGAATTTAACAATTGGTTATGTTCCGCAATCGATAAATTTAAACCCAACTCTCCCTATTACTGTAAAGCGTTTTATGCGGTTAAATAAACAATTAAAAAATGACGATATTTTAAAAACGCTTTCACTTGTTAAAGCAGAATACTTAGTCGATAAATCAATGCATCAATTGTCGGGTGGAGAATTACAGCGTGTTTTACTTGCTCAAGCTTTAGCAAAACAGCCTCAATTACTTATTCTTGATGAACCGACACAAGGCGTAGATGTTAATGGACAAATTCTTTTATATGATTTAATTGCTAATGCAAAAAAACAATTTAATTGTGGGGTATTAATGGTCTCGCATGATCTCCATTTAGTCATGGCTAAAACGGATGAAGTCATCTGTCTGAATCATCATATTTGTTGTTCGGGTACACCTGCTACTGTGTCAAATGATCCTGAATTTGTCTCACTATTTGGTCAACACGGTGCATCACAAATCGCTGTGTATAAACATCATCACAATCACCAACATGACTTATGTAGAACATCGGCTGATCATCAACATGATAAATTAATGCATATAGAAAGGGATCATTAAAATGATTGAATTGTTATTACCTTCTTTGTTAGCTGGATTAAGCTTAACAACCATTACCGGTCCATTAGGAACGTTTGTTGTTTGGCGTAGAATGTCTTATTTTGGTGATACTTTATCTCATGCAGCTCTACTCGGTATTGCTTTTGGTTTTTTATTAAATATTAATCTATTTTATGCAGTAATTTTTGTGACACTGATTTTAGCATTAGGATTACTTTGGTTAGAATCCCAGAAACAACTTCCTATTGATACATTACTGGGTATTCTTGCTCATAGTGCGTTATCTTTAGGTTTAGTTGTAATCAGTCTAATGGGAAACATACGGATTGATTTAATGGGTTACTTATTTGGTGATCTGTTATCGATAACTTACACTGATATCTCTCAAATCGTAATTGGTGTAATATTTATCGGTTTATTATTGATATGGCGCTGGAATGATTTTCTTTTTATTACCGTTAATGAAGAATTAGCTTTCATTCAAGGTATTAATATTCGATTAACAAAATTAATTCTAACACTCCTATTAGCCTTTACTATTGGTATTGCAATGAAATTCGTGGGAGCACTGATTATCACCTCTTTACTTATTATCCCTGCAGCTACAGCTAGATACTTTTCCAAAACACCTGAAGTAATGGCTATACTTTCAATTATTATTGGAATGATATCGGTATTAAGTGGTTTATTATTTTCATTTCTCTATGACACACCGACAAGTCCATCAGTAGTTTTAAGTAATGCTGGCTTATTTTTTGTGTGTTTATTTGTATCGAAGTTTTTTACTGATAAAAATTAACTATTCAAAGAAAAATGGCAATGTTAATTGGACACTACATCACAATAAATCAATATTAAGCCACTTCTCTCATTTTAACAAAGTAACATAATAAATCATTTTAACCATTAATGATTATTTTTATGTCACTTGCAATTATCTACACACGAGCATCTATTGGTATACAAGCACCATTAATAAATGTTGAAGTCCATATTAGCAATGGACTACCAGGCTTTGTATTAGTTGGTTTGCCTGAAGCAACAGTCAAAGAATCTAAAGATCGGGTACGTAGCGCTATTATTAACAGTGGTTTTACGTTTCCTGCCAAGAAAATAACTGTAAATCTATCACCTGCTGATCTTCCTAAAGAAGGAAGTCGTTTCGATCTGCCGATTGCCATTGCAATTTTAGCGGCAACGGAGCAAATTCCTGCTCAGGATTTATCGCAATATGAATTTTTAGGTGAACTGGCGCTATCTGGAAATATTCGCGCTGTGAAAGGTGCTATCCCTGCTGCGATTTCATCACAAAAAAGTCATCGCACATTAATTATTTCAACAGAAAATCAGTCTGAAATTTCTTTAATTCATCATAGCAATGCATTAATCACCAATAATTTATTTGAATTGTGTCAACATCTCAATCATGAAGTGAGTTTATCTAAAGTAAATTACCGTCTAAATGATGATGTAGAAAGTGAAACAGTTAATTTACAAGATGTCATAGGCCAAGAACATGCTAAAAGAGCTTTAGAAATTGCAGCCGCTGGTGGACATAATTTATTGCTTATTGGACCACCTGGAACAGGCAAAACTATGTTAGCCACTCGTTTAACTTCTTTATTGCCGCCATTAACCGATGATGAAGCTCTTGAGAGTGCAGCTATCACTAGTTTAGTCAGTCTAAATGGTTCAATTAAAAATTGGCGTAAACGGCCTTTTAGATCGCCACATCATAGCGCGTCAACTGCAGCACTAGTTGGTGGAGGAACAATTCCAAAACCGGGGGAAATTTCACTGGCACATAATGGCGTATTATTTTTAGATGAATTACCTGAATTTAATCGTAAAGTTTTAGATGCGTTAAGAGAACCCATTGAGTCTGGTGAAATTATTATTTCAAGAGCAAATGCTAAAATACGCTTTCCAGCTAAATTCCAACTTATTGCTGCTATGAATCCAAGTCCTACCGGTCATTATCAAGGAACACACAATAGAACGACGCCTCAACAAGTCATTCGTTATTTGAACCGACTTTCTGGTCCATTTCTTGATAGATTTGATATCTCTATAGAAGTACCACTTTTACCAAAAGGGTCACTAAGTCAGAAAAAAGCATCTGCTGAATCAACAGTATCTATTAGGCAAAGAGTTTTACAGGCAAGAAATACACAATTTGATAGGAATAAAAAATTAAATAGTCAATTAGAAGCAAGTGAAATTGAACACTATTGCCAATTATCTGACGATAATAATGAATATTTAGAACAAGCCTTAATCAAGTTAGGACTTTCAGCTAGAGCTTGGCATCGAATATTGAAAGTATCTAGGACAATTGCGGATTTAGAAGGTTCAAAGAACATAGAACGAAAACATATTTCAGAAGCTTTAAGTTATCGTTCTATGGATAGACTGTTAATTCAATTACACAAAAATATTGGTTAACAGAATCAGTCATCATTATCGACAAAATCATCGTTTACATCAATTTGCGGTTTTCCACCCGATAATGTATGAAAACGTTTTGGTTTATTAATACGAGAAAGGTATTTAAGCCAAACTTTTTCAAAATCGGTTGCAGGCTCTTTTTTACCTTTACAAACTGCAACAAATGATTTTTCTTCTGCTGTTGTCGGTTTTTTTGTTTCTGCATCAAGATCTTTAAATGCACAACCATGCTTTTCTAAAATTTGTGCTTCTTTAATAGTAAAATCACCATGACGAGAAAATCCTCGTGGATAATTTTTATTATCAAAAAAACGTTGTTGACTTACAAAACTTTCAGCCATTTTTTTTCCTCTGGATTGTAAAAGTAGTTGGGCGGAAATTATAATTAACTAAGTAAATCTGTAAATAAATTTTTTTTATTTATATAGATAAAAATAATCAAACGACTAAAATTAAGACAAATTCATGATTTTTTGTGGCAGGGGCGGAGAGTCTCGAACTCCCAACACCCGGTTTTGGAGACCGGTGCTCTACCAATTGAACTACGCCCCTAAATAAGGTGGCGGAACGGACGGGGCTCGAACCCGCGACCCCCTGCGTGACAGGCAGGTATTCTAACCAACTGAACTACCGCTCCACCGTATTTGGTATGATTACATAGTATAACTTACTTATTTAAAAGTCTGGCGGCACCCTACTCTCACATGGGTAATACCCACACTACCATCGGCACTACGGCGTTTCACT
>NZ_JBIDFJ010000012.1:0-73260 GCF_046635705.1 Gilliamella sp. CG25
ATTCGAACATGGTCGTTTAACCAGTGATAAGCACGACCACCAAATACTTTTTCGCTGTTAAAGTCAAAACCATCTGAGTAATATTCATACTCCGCAATAATCCAGACCGGGTTACCCCCTAACAGATTACCGCCTTCAATTATCGAGCTCCCCGTCTCACCCTGTGCCGTCATCGGCAGTGGCTTGGTTAAAAGTACCCGACCCTGAAACTGATTGACTTCATAGTCCACACCTTCCGTCAACGTCCCGGTACTCAGTACCCGACCCGTATTACGGTCACGTACCTCCATCGACAGCTTTAAACTCCCTTCGGTAATACGCTGATGTTTTAAAAAATACAAACTACCACCGGTCGAGGCTAACTCAACATGACTGCCCCGTGTTTCACCGTTCGATAAAAACACCGTCCCGTACGTGCGGGTATCACCATATCCGGTCACACCTTCACTTTCATGAGACAATTGCGCACCGTATAAACTGCGGTTAAAGTTAGCAAACTCATTGCCGGTAATCTGCGTGTTATAGTTACCCCATAACCCGTAACTTTTCCCTTTCTCTATTTTGAGATAAAACTTCCCTTCCGTATCCACATCCCGCTCAGTGGTCGAACCATCACCGTGAGTAGGGTAGTAAGCTTGCGGGTCGATTTCACGGATAAAACGGGTCGGGTCTTTTTCACCTAAATGACCGAACGCATTTTTCAGCCGGGTTTCCGTTGTGTCTAAATGGGCGGTAATGCGATAATCACCTTTGTTCGCTTTTAAGTAAAAAGCAACCCGTCCATCCCAGCTCCCTTTGCCGCTGTAGTGATGACTGTCTGCCTCTTCCAGTATGGATTGTCCGTCGCCACTGACATTATTTTGCGCATACGTCACATCCACTATGCCCACATAGAAAAGGTCATCTTCCTGCTCCACCACCAGCTTTTCCTGCTGTGTGTGAGTCTGACCCTGCTCATCCTGCCAGCTTAAATCAAACTGATACTCACCCGGGGATAAAATTATCTCGCGCATGGCTCGACCATTGTCGTCCACCACTAAGCGTTCACCATTAAGCATCACTGCTTTTTTATCTTCCAGCCCCGCCATTTGAATGACCACTTTACGGTCTTGAGCACTGGTGACGATGCCCTGATGGTTTATTCGGCTTTCACCAAAGCCCGGTATGGTGCTGTCTGATTTTAATTGGCCAAATAATAAATTCGACGTGGGGGTCGTTTTGCGGTAGGCGGTGAATGGATTGTCGATTTGTGCACTGCCGTAACCTAAGGTTTTAAATGGCACTGCATAGACGGTATCTTTTTGGCCTGCATAACCGGTCGTGCTTAAAATCGCTTTATACTCGCTGTCAATTGATAACGGCTCACCATTATCCGTTTCCCCGCTCCATAATACGGCCTCATCCGGACTGATATCACTAAAACGGAACGTCTTTAAGGGATATTGGTTATCTAAGTCTGATTGACGGTAAACCGTAATCTGATATTCCGCTATTTTTGAGGGGTAGTTAGTATAGACATAAAATCCCATTGGTGAGGTAAACAGCCCTTGCGAGGTCAGCTTAAGCTTGGGATTATAGATACTTAAGTTAAGCTTTTCTTCTGCATTAAACTCATCCCGGATAATGTTCAATTTGGGCACGTTATCCGCACCGGCATAAACACCATTTGAGCCGAGTAAAAAAGCAGCACTTATCCCCAGACAAGGTAAATGCCGGGTCCAGTTATGTTTTTTCATCTACTTTATTTCCTTTCTTTTTAAGGTCAATTGCTTTATTTTTTTATAATTAAATTTATTTATTAGGTTTTATTGACTAAATTGTTATTCTGCTGACCAATCAAAACAATAATTTATAATCAATTGTTTTTTTAAAAGAAAAACACCTAATTAATGAAACAATAGTTCAACTTATTACTCAATTTTTGGGCTAGCAAAAATGATAAATTTTGAACATAAACTTCTTATCCCTTGATTCAAAACGATTTTTTGAGAAGCGGGCAATTTAACAAAACAAAAATTTTTTTACATATTTTTTTCAAATATTTTCGCAATTATATATTGATCACAAAAAACGATCAATACATAACAACATGATCGCAAAAAACTATCATTACCGCATATAACTATTTTTATTAAGATTAATTACGTATAAAAACATGTACTCATTACTTTTAAAATTAAAAAAACATATGCTAATTAATAACAATATCAATATTTAATTACATAATTTTGCTTATTGATCTTGATTAGACACTATTGGATATTTAACTTTGTAAATTAATCAGCAAAATTTTAAAAAAATCAAAAAAAATTGTTTTCAATTAATGCATTACTGATACAAATCCATTTAATAAATTAAGATAAAGAATTCAATTACAACCAAACTTTCGGATGAGTAAAAATTTTTAAATGTTGCAAATTCATTTCATCTCTATTCGTTTTTAATGATCAGAAAAATTAACAAAACAAGCGTTTTTTACAGATAATTTTCAAATATTTTCACAATTATACATTGATCGTAAAAAACGATCAATTTAAACAATTAAAATCAATAAAACCTATTGATTTAAGTATAACTATTTTTAATTTTGCTTAGTGAAGTATGAAAAGAAGCATTAAATTATTTTAACAATCTGATAAATAGATAGTTATTTACAATAATCCTGTAATGACATGACTAAATAGTAAAAATAAGTAGTTTGTAAATGCGAGATGATAGGTAAAGAAATGAAGTATATCTTCTGGATGTCTATTGATTAATATTATTGAATCCGTCTTGAAATTTCAATTTACATAAAAACAAAAAGCACCAACAAATTAGGTGCTTTTGACTCAATTATTGACTCGATATTATTTTTTCAATCTGGCAATCTTTTTACGGATATTAGCCGCACGATCTGATGAAGAAGGATGACTACTTAATAAGTCAGCATTACCACCACCAAGTTTTTCAAAACTCGTTGCAAGCCCTACTGGATTAATGTTTTTCTTAATTAAGAAGTCAAAAGAGTAGTTATCAGCGTCTTTTTCTTGTTTTTGTGAAAATTGAGAGTTAACCACAGCGGTGGCTAAAGCTCCTAATTTAGATTTTGATAGCGCAGTTACCGCCGCGTTCCCAGATGAAGCAACAGCATCACGCGCTATCTCGGTAGCATAAGCAACTTGCATTGCTTTTTTAGTGTGCCCTAAAGCAACATGACCTAATTCATGCCCTAAAACACCCTGAATTTCATTGTCATTCATGTTATCCATTAAACCACTATAAACACGGACACAACCGTTAGCCATTGCCCATGCATTGATATCTTTATTTAGATATACTTTATATGTAATAGGTGTTCCATTTAAGTTATAGCCGAGTGTTTTGGCAATTTTATTCAATCGTTTAGTATAAGCACTGTTGGCAGACGCAATTTTTGCTTTTGAATCCATTTGAGCACATGCATTAGCGCTTAATGTTTTTATTTCATCGTCACTAAGTGTTGCTGCTTGAATACCACGCATACCAAGATCAGTCATATTATCTATACTGTTACAACCGACTAATGATATTGCTGCAACCAAAGGTAGAGCAATAGATAATGTATTTTTAAGATTTTTCATTTTGTTTTCCTTATTTTAAATATAATTACTTTATTCCTAACCTTAGCTAGGCAGCGAAAATTTTAAACTAACTTTAATAATAAGCAATAAATAATTACTTGCTTACTGGTATTATGAGATTTAGACTAATGCCTATTTTTTTCAGACATAGCTATTATGAAACTATCCGACTTTAATTTTTTACTTCCCAAAGAACTTATTGCAAAGCACCCTTCTCAAACAAGAAGTGACTGTCGACTTTTATCTTTAAATGGTCATACAGGAAAGATTGAACACGGAGTTTTCACCGATATTATCAATAAAATTAATCCCGGTGATTTACTTGTTTTTAATAATACTAAAGTTATTCCTGCCCGTTTATTTGGTAAAAAAGTTTCGGGAGGAAAAATTGAAATTTTAGTTGAACGAATTTTGAATGATAATCGTGCCCTTGCCCATATAAAAGCATCAAAATCACCTAAAGAAGGTACCGAACTTTTATTAGGAGATGATGATTCAATTAAGGTGATTATGGTGGCGAGACATGATGCTTTATTTGAACTTCAATTTCCTGATGATGTATTGACTATTTTAAATAAAATTGGTCATATTCCTTTACCTCCTTATATTGATCGCCCTGATGATGAACAAGACCGTGAAGTTTATCAAACTGTTTACAGTAAAGTGCCCGGTGCAGTTGCTGCACCTACTGCGGGGCTCCATTTTGATGAACCTCTATTAAAAAAATTGAAAGATAAAGGCGTTGAAATGGCTTTTGTTACTTTGCATGTTGGTGCAGGTACATTTCAGCCCGTAAGAGTTGAAAATATTGAATCGCATATAATGCATGCCGAGTATGCAGAAGTCCCCGAAACAGTTGTTGAGGCAGTGTTAGCTTGTAAAGCTCGTGGTAATAAAGTTATCGCCGTGGGCACAACATCGGTTAGAGCACTTGAAAGTGCCGCCCAAAAAACAGGCACTATTGCGCCTTTTTTTGCCGACACTCAGATTTTTATTTATCCCGGCTACCAGTTTAATGTGATCGATGCATTAATCACAAATTTTCATTTACCCGAATCGACATTAATTATGTTAGTTTCAGCCTTTGCTGGTTATGAAAATACAATGAATGCTTATCAACAAGCCGTTAACGAAAAATATCGTTTTTTTAGCTATGGTGATGCGATGTTTATTACTGGTAAACAAATTTAATTGGTGAGTTTTTAAAATTTGCCAATCGAAGTAGTAACCATTTACCCATTGATTGGCAAACGAAGAAAACATTATTACTTAATATTCTTCAGTTTTTGTGAAATATGATTAATTCGTGTTGATATTGCAGGATGCGATGTTAAATCGACATCATTATGTACCGGCATTTTCATCAGCATGCTAATCAGTGCGGCAGAGTTTAATTTTTGTTTACGTAACATCTCGATCGCATAATTATCGGCATCAATTTCATTTTGCTGAGCGGTCTCGTTTCTTATCATTACAACTGTTTTATTCGCTTTATCATAAATTTCAATATAAGGGGCATGTTGGAATGAGTGTATCGCATGTTTTAGCGCAATGTGTCCTTGTTCATGAGCAATTACCGCCAATAGCTCATCATCGGTTAACAGTTTAATCAATCCGCTGTTTAAGCGTATACAACCATTTGCTGATGACCAAGCATTAGGCTTTGTATTGAGATAAACTTTATAATTTAATTGAAGATGATTAATCGTGTTAGGCAGATATTGAATAAGACGATGAAGTCGTTGACTCATCACATGATCATGAGCTAACACAATAGATTGCTTATCTTCATCACGACAAACTTGTTCGTTAAATTTTAGGATATCCTGCTCAGATAACGCGACAATTTGTTTAGAAGAAAGAATAAATTGCGGTTTATTATGTTGGCTTTGACAACCTGTTATCATGAATAAAATTAAAAATGACAATGATAGAATAATGTATCTCAAAATTTTTAAAATCTCTCCAAATGTTGTCTATTGTAAGTGATCACGATAAACTAGGCGCCGAAATTTAGTAATACGACGACGTATTATATCAATAATTTGCGCCAAACTGTTTATTTGGTCGCACGAGGTTAACAAGACATGAAATTTGAATTAGACAATACAGACGGACTTGCTCGTCGAGGACGTATGAAATTCGATCGCCGTGGCGTCGAATACACCGTTGAAACACCTGCATTTATGCCTGTTGGTACTTATGGTACTGTAAAAGGGATGACACCTGAAGAAGTCTCCGCAACTGGAGCCCAAATCTTATTAGGTAATACCTTTCATCTATGGTTACGACCCGGACAAGAGATTATGCGTAAACATGGTGATTTACATGATTTTATGCAATGGCATGGCCCTATTTTAACCGATTCTGGTGGGTTTCAAGTTTTTAGTTTAGGTGATATTCGTAAAATTAAAGAAGAAGGCGTTTATTTTCGTAATCCAATTAATGGCGATTCAATCTTTTTATCGCCTGAAATTTCAATGGAAATTCAATACGACCTTGGTTCTGATATTGTGATGATTTTTGATGAATGTGCGCCTTTTCCTGCGGAGTGGGACTATGTCAAAAAATCGATGGAAATGTCATTACGCTGGGCAAAACGAAGCCGTCAACGTTTTGATGAACTTGGTAATAAGAATGCATTATTCGGTATAGTTCAAGGTGGTATACATCAAGAATTACGTGACATATCCATTAAAGGATTAACCGAAATAGGCTTTGACGGATATGCTGTGGGTGGATTAGCCGTTGGTGAACCCAAAGCGGATATGCATCGTATCTTAGAAGGCACTTGCCCTCAATTACCGGCTGATAAACCGCGTTATCTAATGGGCGTTGGCAAACCTGAAGATTTAGTTGAAGGCGTACGTCGTGGTATCGACATGTTTGACTGTGTCATGCCAACCCGAAATGCTCGTAATGGACATCTTTTTGTAACCAACGGCGTTATTAAGATTCGAAATGCCAAATATAAAGATGACACAACACCACTTGATCCTGAGTGTGATTGTTATACCTGTAAAAATTACACAAAATCTTATCTTCATCATTTAGATAAATGTGGTGAAATTTTAGGTGCTCGACTCAACACTATTCACAATTTACGCTATTATCAACGTTTAATGGCAGAGATTCGAGAAGCGGTTGCTAACAAACGTTATGAAGAATTTGTTACCGAATTTTATCAACGTATTGGCAAAACACCTGCCCCTTTCACAAAATAAAAAATTATCATCATAATTTTTAGGGGAAACTCTTGACACATCGAGGTTAGCGCAGTATTATGCGCATCCTAACGGCGAGTAGCGCAGCTTGGTAGCGCAACTGGTTTGGGACCAGTGGGTCGGAGGTTCGAATCCTCTCTCGCCGACCAATTTTATATAAAGAAGCCTGCTCATTGAGTAGGCTTTTTTATTATTCGCTTCAGTTAAGAGGATGAGAACCGACAGAGGTTCGAGCCGAGCGTAGCGAGACAACGTTGCTTTAGCAACGACCCGAAGGGCGAGCATAAAATGCGAGTCATCCTCTCTCGCCGACCAATTTCAAAAAAAAGCCTGCTCAATGAGTAGGCTTTTTTGTTATTCGCTTCAGTATAAAGGATGAGAACCGACGGAGGTTCGAGCCGAGCGTAGCGAGATAACGTTGCTTTAGCAACGACCCGAAGGGCGAGCATGAAATGCGAGTCATCCTCTCTCGCCGACCAATGTCAAAAAAAAGCCTACTTTTCTAAGCAGGCTTTTTTTGTTTCTGAATTTTGAGAATAAAATTTATCTCATTATTTTCTCTCTTTTATCTAACATATAATACGATCAACTATAAACTCACTCGCGCTTGAATCACTGGCTCTAATTGGGATAATATAGGTTCACTCAAATCCGTTTTGTTATTTAATTTATGTAATATTAAAGTCGCCGTATATTCTCCAATCTGTTTGGAAGGTAATGCGACAGTCGTTAATGGTGGAAAGCTTACTTCACTAAATTCATTATTACCAAATCCACTTACTGCTAATTGATAAGGGACACGAATGTGCCGACGTTGACATTCATAAAGCACACCACACGCTAATTCATCAGTCGTACATATTAAAGCGTCAAGTTCAGGCCAGTTGAGTAATATATCGGAGAGCAAATCGGAACCCGTACTAAAGTTAGCAGGTTTAGCTGCATTAATTACTCTATGATTGGGTAAATGATAAGTTAACATTGCTTTATGCCAACCATGTAAACGCTGTTGAAAAAAATGATTCTGTTGATTAGCACATAGTAAACCAATATGGTGATAACCCTTTTTAATCGCATACTCGGTAAGCGTATACATAGCTAAACAATCATTTATTTCAACATTTAAATCTATTAAGTCTTCATATTGCTTGCCAATATTCATAATCGGTATTGTTTTGTAATTGGTGATTTGTTGAATTAACCCTTCATCTTCAACATGAAATAACAAAATTGCTTCAAGCTGATAACTGCTTAACGTATTAACTAATTGCGATTCGCATTTGTAATAATGGCACAATTCGATAATTAATGTCGTATAACCTTCTTTTGCTAAGTGAGTTTGCAAAGTATTAAGTAAAATTTTTGCTGTATGATCATATATTTTAGAAGTAATTACCGCGATAACTTTAATCGCCGATGCTGAAGCCAGTAAGCTTGCTGCGACATTGGGTTTATAACCCAATGTCGTAATCGCCAATTGAATTTTTTGACGGAGCTTATCCGAAACTTGCTCAGGTGTCCGTAAAGCTCTTGATACCGTCATAGCCCCGACACCAGCATGTTTCGCGACATCAAACAAAGTGATCTGCCCAGTACTCTTACGCTTTTTTATATCCTGCATGTTTTATCTCAATTAACGTTAACCCTTTTATTTATCTGGCTGTTTGCCCAAAGAATAATGAACTAAATTTTTTCATGGCTAGCAATCAAGTGCAGATTGTTCAAGCTGTTTTTTAATCATGATTATCGATATAATATTAACACTCTAAAAAATATGAGTTATCCATTCATTAAAAATGTTATCTGTATCACAAAACAGAGAAATTTTATTTTAACTTTGATAGCGCTATCACATTTCTACTATTTTTTAATTTCTATTATTGTGCAGTATGTTAATTTTTTAAAAGATATTAACTTTATATCGGTTTTAATGGAGGAAAAATGTTAGGTAAATGGTTAACCAACCAAACAGTCAATATTATTGATTCGGTTAAAGACTGGAAAGAAGCGATACAACTTTGTGCAACACCATTATTAAAAAATAATGCTATTTCACAAAATTACGTGGATGCTATTTTTCAGTTACACGAATCAATAGGACCTTACTACGTTTTGGCACCCGGTATTGCTATGCCACATGCCAGACCTGAACAGGGTGTAAATCAATTAGGATTGTCAATGTTATTGGTCAAGCAAGGCGTTAAATTCAATTCAGAAGATAATGACCCTGTTTATTTAGTGACTTTATTAGCGGCCAATGATAGCACCAGTCACATTGAAATGTTAACGCAATTAGCAACACTCTTCGGTGAATCAAACGATATGCAGACCATTTTTAAAGCACAACATCGTGATGAAATCTTGGCTGTGATTGATCAATATTAAATTAAATAGAAATGAGTAAAAGGATAAACAATATGAAAATTATGGCAGTTTGTGGTTCAGGTCTTGGTAGTAGTTTTATGGTTGAAATGAATATCAAAAAAGTCCTAAAAAAATTAAATATTGATGCAGAAGTTACACATGCTGATTTAGCTTCAGCAACACCCGATCAAGCCGATCTGTTTGTCATGACAAAAGATTTAGCCACCAGTTCTGGGATTCCTGCCGATAAATTAGTGGTGTTAAATAATATTATTGATATCAACGATTTAGAACAAAAACTTGTTGAGCATTTTGCCAAGAACTGAGCAAATCGTTAAGGAGTTACTATGATTCAGGAAATAGTAAAATTTATTGTTGATATCCTAAAAGTACCTGCGGTGCTTGTTGGCTTAATCGCAATGGTAGGATTATTAGCTCAACGTAAATCATTTGCCGATACGGTAAAAGGAACCATTAAGACTATTTTAGGCTTTTTGGTATTAGGTGGTGGTGCAACAGTACTTATTAGCGCAATTACACCATTAGGTATCATGTTTGAACAGGCGTTTAAACTTCAAGGAATCGTTCCTAATAATGAAGCTATTGTATCCATGGCATTAAATGAGTATGGCACAGCAACGGCATTAATTATGGCGTTTGGTATGATTGCCAATATTGTTGTTGCTCGATTTACGCGATTAAAATTCATCTTTCTAACCGGTCATCATACTTTTTATATGGCTTGTATGATTAGTATTATTCTAACCGTCTCAGGGTTTCAAGGTTGGCAATTAGTCTTCACCGGCGCACTGGTTTTAGGGTTAATTATGGCGTTTTTCCCTGCTTTAGCACAACCACAAATGCGAAAAATTACCGGTAACGATGACGTCGCATTCGGTCACTTTGGTACGCTAGGTTATGTTTTAGCTGGTTGGCTTGGAAAGGCAGTTGGCAAAGGGTCTCGTTCTACCGAAGAGATGAACTTACCAAAAAACTTAAGCTTTTTACGTGACAGCTCAATTTCGATCTCGTTAACCATGATGATTATCTATCTAATTTTAGCCGTATTTGCCGGTTCAGATTATGTTGAAAACAATCTTAGTCATGGTGATAATTATTTAGTTTATGCCATTATTGAGGCGATCACTTTTGCAGCAGGTGTCTTTATCATATTGCAAGGTGTACGTCTAATTCTTGCCGAAATTGTCCCCGCATTTACAGGATTTTCAGAAAAATTAGTCCCTAACGCCAAACCTGCTTTAGATTGCCCCGTCGTATTTCCTTATGCACCCAATGCGGTATTGATTGGCTTTTTATTTAGCTTTTTGGGTGGATTAGTTGGATTATTTGTTTTAGGTCAACTTAACGCGGTACTCATTTTACCGGGTGTGGTTCCACATTTCTTCTGTGGTGCAACTGCAGGGGTATTTGGTAATGCAATGGGCGGACGCCGTGGGGCAATGCTTGGCGCATTTGCTAATGGTTTGTTAGTAACATTTTTACCTGTGGTATTATTGCCTGTATTAGGATCACTAGGTTTTGCCAATACCACGTTTTCTGATGTCGATTTTTGCGGTGTAGGTATTTTACTTGGTAATATGGCAAAATGGTTAAATAAAGATGTTATTATGATGATTATTGTTGCTATTTTTGCTTTATTAGTTGTGTATAACTATGTGGCTAAACCAAAAAGCGAGAGTCAGAGCAAATAATAAACATTTATTGTTTTGTATCCATTAAAATCCATCAAAATTGCCAGACTACACAGTCTGGCAATTTCATAAAAAAGGTCATTAAACTGTTATGTTTTTAAGAGAATAAAGAATGAATGATAACCAACAAGATAAAATTCATGTCACTGAACATATCTATCTTAGTCCTGCAACAACTGATTATGCCAAAGCGTTATACCACATTATTGATTCAAATCGTGTCTTCTTTAGTCAATTTATGGCATGGCCAAAATTTGTCAAATGCGAGTCAGATACAGCTAATTTTTTAGCAGATTGTTTTGTCAAACATCAGCGTGATCAAACTAAAACCTATGTAATTTTACATAATAACCTACCAGTCGGGTTACTTTCCTTTAATTATATCGATAAAAATAATAAAACAGCCTATCTTGGTTATTGGTTAGATAGCAAAGCACAAGGAAGAGGAGTGATGACGCAAGCTATCCAAGCACTCACACATTATTATGCTGCGAAGAAACGCATTAAACGCTTTGTCATTAAATGTTCCGTCACTAATTTAAAAAGTAACCAAGTCGCTAAGCGTTGTGGTTTTGATTATGAAGGAACACTCAAACAAGCCGAATATCTTAATGATGCGTTTTATGATCAAAATATCTATAGTTTAATTTCAAATTATATTTAAGCTACTTGTCATAAAAATAAACTGGCAATAGCCAGTTTATTTTATGAATTGATTAAATAACATCAAAACTTTAAAAGCAAGTCCTGAACTCACGATATAACCATATGCAATTAATCCGACAATGATAATTAATGAAGCATATGCAATAGAGTATTGTGTTTTGTTATGATATTTTTTCATTTCACCAAGCGAAAGCTCTTTGTTTTGATGCTTTTTATGATAATAGTAGTATACTGGTAAGCCAATCAAGGTTAAAAAGATTGAAGCAATCCCATTTACAGTTTGATAAATCAACATACCATAAATAACATAAGCAGCCCCGCTTATAGCCACAATAGGAATAATAGGGTATCCAATAACTTTGTAAGGTCTAGGCACTTCAGCATATTTTTTTCTGGCAATAATCACACCAATAAAAGTCAGTAGATAAAATACCCAAATCGCAAACATTGAAATTTCTGATAACCGATCAGCATCCAGCAATATCGAATACAAGAATGAAAAAATAACTAAGACAATAATAGCATTAACTGGGGAACGACTATCCTCATCAATCGTACTTAAAAAACGTGCCCCAATAATCGTACCTCGCTCAGCCATACTAAAAATAGTTCGTGATAACGTCATGATATAGCCATTAATGCCGCCCAGAATTGAGACCATAATACCAACGGCAACCAAGTTTCCACCGAATTCCCCAAACATGCGTTGTGAAGCAATAGCTGAGGCATCATGTTTTAGTGATACCATTTCCTGTACCGGAAATATTTTAAATAGTGCAATGTTTATACAGGCATAGACAATAATTAAGAATAGGATTCCCAGAATGATTGCTTTAGGTAAAACTTTTGAAGGATTTCGGATTTCACCAGCTACCGAGGCGACTTGCGCCCAACCGTCATAAGCAAACAGTGTCGCAAGAATGGCAACAGCGAAAGGTGCATAGGTTTCAATGCCTTGTCCACTTGCACCAAGTAAGGCGACTTGTCCATTACCTTTCCAAAGACCAAAGATAGCTAATAAAAGGATCGGAATTAATTTACAAATCGTTGCAAAGGTTTGTAAATAGCCTGCCTCTTTAACCCCTATTGCATTAATCAAGGCAATAAAACCTAACACACCTGCACTAACCGCCATTCGATAAGCTTCATCAATATTAAATAATAAGCAAAAAACTGAGCTAAAATAGCCAACAAGTGCCCCAACTAATGATGGCGCAAAAAGAACAGTGATCATCCAACCATAAAGGTGAGATACTTTCGCGCCATAAATTTTTTCTAAATAAACTAACATGCCACCAGTTTTAGGAAACATTACCCCTAATTCACACAATGTTAGTCCACCACAAATAGAAAAAATACCGCCTATTATCCACGCTAGTAATGCATAATTATAATCACCAGCGACTTCTAACACTGCGGGTGGTTTCATAAAAGCCCCTGCTCCTAAAACCATTCCGACAACCAGTGATAATGCAGAAACTAGACCAAGATCTTTCCGCAATTTATTTTCTAAATTGTGATCTGACATAAACGTCCTCTTTGAGTAATAATCTATATTAAGGAAAATTTATTTATAATAGAAGTTTATGAATAAAATTCAAGAAAGAATACTGTTAACTATCTGAAAAGAATTAAATTCATACAAAGAATGGGATTTTCATCCTTTAAATATAAAAAAGTCAGCATTAAGCTGACTTAAGCATATAAGTCGAAACCTTTTAGTTACTTTTTTTAGTTACTTCTTTTCATTTTCATATCAATGACCATACGCCCTTGAATTTTTCCTGCTTTCATTTCATCGATCATATCGTTGATATCTTCTAATGGTCTTTTTTCTACGATCGGGACAACTTTTCCTTCTGCACTAAATTGAAATGCTTCTGCAAGATCTTCTCGAGTCCCCACAAGCGAACCTAAAACCTGAATACCATCTAATACTGTTTTAGGAATACTTAAATCCATTGTTTCAGACGGTAAACCCAGTGCCACAACACGTCCTAAAGGGCGAACAGATTCAACAGCCTGATTAAAACCTGTCTTAGTTACTGATGTCACCACAGCACCATGCGCACCACCGCCCGTATGTTGTTTGATGTATGCCCCTACATCAGCTACTTTTTTAGGATTAACGACTAAATCTGCCCCCAATTTTTTACACAACTCTAATTGACTATCACTATTACTAATTGCCACCACTTTGTTATTAAAGACTTTTTTACCATACTCAACCGCCAAAGTTCCTAAGCCACCAATACCAAATACAGCAAGCCATTGCCCTGGTTTGGTATCCGCAACTTTAATGCCTTTATAAGTGGTAACACCGGCACATGTTACACTGGTTGCTTGAGCGGGATCTAATCCTTCCGGAACTTTAACGGCATAATCAGCCTTAACAATACAAAATTCTGCCATACCTCCGTCAACGGTATAACCCGAATTCAACGCACTACGACAGAATGTTTCATTACCCGATATACAATATTCACAAGTCCCACAACCTGCATGAAACCATGCAATACTCACCCTATCGCCAACTTTTAAACTTTTTACATCGGGCGCAACTTTAGTCACTATGCCGACACCTTCGTGACCAATTACTCTACCCGGCTTTTTACCAAAATCGCCCGAAGCAACATGAAGATCCGTATGGCAAAGACCGCAATATTCAACTTCAACTAAAGCTTCACCAGCTTCTAATGGACGGATAGGAATATCTTTAATGTCGACTTGGCCATCGCAAGCATTTCTTATAACAGCAGCTTTCATTTCTTTCTCCTGAATAATTAAAATTTAACTCATAATTGTATTTATTTTAGTCTTATTTTTATTAAAAAATATGCTTATCTTCAAAGTTTTAAAAAAATTTATATCCTATTTTATTTATTGATATTGTATAAAAACCTATAAAGCTAATTAATCTCACTATTTAGAATTTGCATTTTTATTTCAATTTATACAGTGCCGATAGATGAAGTATGAGTAGTTTTGTCTTAGAACTACTGTTTAGTACAGTCTATAGAATACAAAAAATGAATGCGTATTAATGTTAAGTTAGCCAACAGGCATCAACCACATTGAAAAATTTTAACGATTGTTCTAGAAAATAATATCAAACTATCACAATGTATCACTTTCCAGAAAGGCAACTAATGAACTGAAATTTAATCATTTTTAGCTTTAATCAAAACTAGCACTAAATGACTAATAAATCATCGAGTAATAAATCTACAATGAAAAATCTTTTTAAATGGAGAGTTGTAAAATGGCTACAAAACGTATTTCTCGTGGTAAATTTACCCGTATGCAACAATTATCAAACCAAGAAGGTATTATTGCTGCGTTAGCAATCGATCAGCGTGGTTCAATGGTTAAAATGATGGAAGCCGCCGTTGGTAAGGATCGTTATCATGTTGATATGGTGTATGAATTCAAAGAGCTTGTTTCTCAAGAATTAACAAAATATGTCAGTGCAATTTTGTTAGACGAAGAGTATGGCTTTAAAGGTATGGCGAAAAAAAATCAAAATGCGGGTTTAATCATTTCTTATGAAAAAACGGGTTATGATGCTAACACACCCGGTCGTTTACCTGACGTATTACCGGAAGATTCTTTACAACGGTTATTAAAAAAAGGGGCAGATGCAGCCAAGGTTTTAGTCTATTACAACCCTGATGATCCACAAGATATTTTAGATAAAAAGCATGCATTTTTAGAACGTATTGGAGATGAAGCAAGAGCGGCTGATATTCCCCTCTTTGTTGAACCTATCGTGTATGATAACACGGTGACAGATGATAAAAGTCCTGAATTTGCCAAAATCAAACCACAAAAAGTGATCAATACCATTAAAGAGTTCACGAAAAACCACTATTACATCGATGTTTTAAAAGTCGAAGTTCCTGTACTTTTTAAACATGTTGAAGGCTTCAATGATAATAATGTTGTAGTGTATTCACAAAAACAAGCTGCGGATTATTTTAAACAAGCCAGCGATGCCGCCACGCGTCCTTTTATATATTTAAGTGCCGGTGTTCCGACCAAAACATTCCATCAAGAGTTAATTTTTGCGGGTGAAAACGGTGCTAAATATAGTGGTATTTTAGGTGGTCGTGCCACTTGGTTTGAAGGTGTTGCCGTTTATGCCAAAGAAGGGAAAGAAGGACTAAAACGCTGGTTAGATACCACCGGACGGGAAAACGTTGAAGAACTCAATAAGATTTTAAAACAATATGCTACGCCATGGTATGACATTTACGGCGGTAAAGACCAAATTGAAATCATTGATCTTAAATTAGGTAATTAATCGCTCAGTTTCAACATGCTAACTACGATTTATCATATTGTTAGCATGGGTTAATACTTATCATATTCCTATTTTCTAATTGTTAACTCATTAACCTAGGTTAATGAGTTTTTTTGCTTCAAAATATTGGTAATTATACGGCTTTATCAAAAAACAGATTAACCTTACTCTGTTTTGACATCGATTCCAGATAAGCTTTAATTTTAGGCGGAAAGGTCAAACTCTTTACACAAGTTAAATTACGTAATACAGGAAATAATAAGATATCATCCAATGATAAATTACCATTACAAGCATGTGCTGAAACAATCAGAGGTGCTAGTTTATCTAGAATGTTTGATACGGACATGACTAATTCATCAGTTTGTTCAAGACATGCATCAAACGAACCTATTTTTTTGGTTTTATTGGCAACAAAATCATCAATAGCATGTTGAGTTGCAAATTCCGCTAAACCGAGTTTAATATAGCGAGGACACTCTAATTTATAATCATAGTGTTGTAATTGCTTAATTAACGCTGATATTTCGGATGATTGTGATCCAACTAAAATTGGTTTGCCCCCATAATTATTGTCGATGTAATCCACAATATCTAAACTTTCTGGCATATAACTCCCGTCATCTTTTTGCAAAATCGGAACCATTTTTTCGCCGATCATGCTTTGCGGTGTTTCCGAATCATCACTAAGTAAAACGTGCTCTTCAACCGGTATATTTTTCAAACCAAAAATCATTCTTGCTCGTGCACAGAAAGGACAATGTTCATAAATATATAGTTTCATTTTTATCTCCTTAAACGGTCAATACACCATAATAAGAAAGTTAATCCCAAAAATAATAATAGCACTTTACTCACATTATATAATGCTTTTATATAACCTATTTTTTCAATGTTGATAAATGGATACGGATATTGATGTGTAAAATAACCTCGTACGAAGATATAAATAGCATACGCTATCATTGACAATATCGAACCAATAACAACTTTGGCGTTGATACGTCTGAATGGTCCCCAAATAAGCCAACTCAAAATACCTAATAGGGGAATAACAACATGTAAACTTTCATTTGTAAAACGCAATAAACTATTTGGCGGTTGATGAATACCGCGTAAAATTGAGTTATAAATTATTGCAGTAATAATTACACCAATTAAGCCATTTAATCGAATAACATTAAAGCTATAACGGTTACAGTTAGGTTTAAAGGTTAAAAATAGGCAACTTATTGCTAGCATGAGATTGGAAAGAACAGTAAAAAAACTATAATAAAATATTATTCGACCTATCGGCGTACCAGGTTGCCATGGACGAAGCCGAGCATGCCAATAAACATGAGTTTCAATACCAATTACGAATAACGCATAAACCGCGATAAAAAGGTAAATATTTCGCTTTAACATATAATTACATTGAGGAAATTTTAGAAATGATAAGTATATATCAAACAATGCAAGCCACATATTTTTTTCACTAACATCAATAACATTATATCAGTAAAAAGTTAAAATAATGTCTTTTATCATACAATATGATATTCATGATTCAACATGAGTTACACTGCAATTAATTGCTAATTTAGTATATAATATTTTCTATATTTAAAATGTAGAGATAATCTTGGTGTCAAAAGACCACATTCGTCCTCACAATGACAAACTCGTTGAAGAATTCCTCAACGCCATATGGTTAGAACGAAATTTAGCGGAAAATACTATAGAATCTTATAAACTTGATCTATTGGCACTCAATCAATCGCTACAGTTGAAAAATGTGAATTTTATTACTGCTCAGACCACTCATTTGCAAGATTTTTTAATGCAACGGGTTGCCGATGGTTATCAAGCAAGTAGCACCGCACGACTGATGAGTGCAACAAAACGTTTTTTTCAATTCTTATATCAAGAGAATTATCGCACCGATGATCCTTCAGCTGTCCTGTCTTCGCCTAAATTACCAAAAAAATTGCCCAAAGATTTAACTGAATCACAAGTTGAGGCTTTGCTTGAATCCCCTAATACTCAAGACTCATTAGAGCTTCGAGACAAAGCCATGTTAGAAGTGCTTTATGCAACCGGTTTACGGGTAACAGAATTAGTGAGTTTAGAAATAAGTGATATTAGTTTACGACAAGGTGTGATTCGGGTAATAGGTAAGGGGAATAAAGAACGTTTAGTCCCACTGGGCGAAGAGGCCATTTATTGGTTAGAATACTATTTTAAATATGGACGCGATGATTTACTTAAATCGGGGCCAGTCGATGTGCTTTTCCCAAGTAGACTTGGAAAAAAAATGACACGACAGACATTCTGGCATCGAATAAAATATTATGCCATACTAGCTGATATAAATATTGAAGCACTTTCTCCTCATGTGCTTCGGCATGCATTTGCTACCCACTTACTTAATCATGGGGCAGACTTGCGGGTTGTTCAAATGTTATTGGGACATAGCAGCCTTTCAACTACGCAAATCTATACCCATGTAGCAACAGAAAGGTTAAAGCAATTACACAGCAAACATCATCCTCGAGCATAGGGTTTAAAAAATAAGGATAAGTAAATGAAAAAATTAGTTTTAGGTTTGGCGTTAATTTCAACCTCAGTTTTGGCAGGTAATAGTGACATTACCGATACCATGAGTAAGCTAGGTTATGAGAATAAAGATTTAAAAATTACCAACACGCCCGTAAAAGGTTTGAAAAGTGTAGTCACACCCGATGGAACCTTTTATGTCACGGACGATGGTAAATATTTAACTCAAGGCCCTATCTATAATGTTGAAGGTGACGAGCCGAAAAACATCGCTAATAGCACTAATTTGGCATTAATGAAAACTATCGAAAAAGATGCTATCATTTACAAAGCCAAAGATGAAAAATATGTGATTTCAGTATTCACTGACTATACTTGTCATTATTGTAAATTGTTGCACGAGAATATAGATCAATATTTAAATAATGGCATTTCAGTCCATTATTTCGCCTACCCTCGTGCAGGTGCTGATAGTGAAGTTGGTAAAAACATGCAATCTATCTGGAGCGTTGCTGATCGCAAAGCTGCTTTTGATAAAGCTTACAAAGGCGATCCTATTACACCAGCTACCAGCGACGTTCCTTATGTTACTCAGCAATTTAACGTTGGTCGACAACTAGGTATAAGCGGTACCCCGTCAATCGTTTTATCCGATGGGCAACTTATTCCAGGTTACGTACCAGCCGATAAATTAATTGAAATCTTAAAAAACACAGCTAAATAATTTTTAATTAAATACTAGCTAAAATTCAAATTTATAATTAATAAGTATGTTAGCGCAAATGCGCTAACATTGAAAATATGAATAAAACTAAATTAGTACGTCGTAAATTACCCGAGTTACATCCTGAATTTTCGAATGACATTCCAACATTATTGCAACGAATCTATGCTCTGCGTGGCGTGACATCAAGCAAAGAGATTGATTATGCTGCTCGAAATCTAAGTAATTATGATCAGTTAAATGGTATAGATAAAGCCGTTGAAATTATCTATTCAGCCATGAAAAACAATCAAAGAATCATGATTGTCGGCGATTTTGATACCGATGGGGCGACCAGTACCGCATTGGCTGTCCGAGCATTAAAACAGATGGGATGTCAGTTTGTCGACTATATTATTCCTGACCGATTTGAAGATGGTTATGGTTTAAGTGTTGAAGTGGTTAAAAAAGCGATATCATCGAAAGCTGACCTGATTATTACTGTCGATAATGGCATTTCAGCTATTGAAGCGGTCGAATTTGCTAAACAAGCTAATTTGCCAGTCATTATTACCGATCATCATTTATGCCCTAACCCGTTACCTTCGGCGGATGCCATTATTAACCCTAATTTACCTGATTGTACCTTTCCCTCCAAAAATTTAGCTGGAGTGGGCGTGACATTTTATTTAATGTTAGCGTTAAGAGCAAAATTACGGCAAGAAAACTGGTTTAATGATAATCAGCTTGCTGAATTTAACATTGCTAATTTATTAGATTTAGTTGCACTGGGAACTATTGCCGATGTCGTGAAACTGGATCATAACAACCGTATCTTAGTTCATCAAGGCGTTAGCCGAATCCGCTTTGGTTACTGTTGTGAAGGTATTAAGGCATTATTGCAAGTTGCCAAAAAAGATTGCTGTTCATGTAATGCGACTGATCTTGCTTTTTACATTGCACCAAGATTAAATGCCGCAGGGAGAATGGACAATATGTCGCTTGGTGTCGAATTATTACTCTGTGACCACCCTGACACCGCCCTTAACTTAGCAACTGATCTTAATAATTTAAATAATGATCGCAAATTAATTGAACAGACGATGCATCAAGAAGCTCTGTCTTTCATTGAAAAAATGGAGAATGAAAAAACCTCGATTCCTCACTTTCTAGTGGTTTATCACCCCGAGTGGCATCAAGGTATCATTGGGATTTTATCTTCCCGTTTGAAAGAAAAATATCATCGTCCGGTTATTTCGTTTGCTTCTACTCAAGATGGTTTTTTAAAGGGATCTGGACGGTCAATTAAAGGAATTCATTTACGCGATTTACTTGATGAATTGCAGCACTTACACCCTGAGCTTATGGTAAGTTTTGGGGGACATGCGATGGCGGTTGGTTTAACAATACATGAAAATGATTTATCACGTTTTACCGCATGTGTTGAAGCATTATTACTTAAACGATTAGATGACAAATTATTAGAAACGGTTATTGAAACAGACGGGGAAATCGAAGGACAAGATTTCAATTATTCAATTGCCAAACAATTAAAAGATTCCGGGCCTTGGGGAGAAGGATTCCCTGAACCTATTTTTGATGGTGAATTCATCATTCATCAACAGCGGTTATTGGCAGACAAGCATCTTAAATTGGTTTTAGAACCTAAAAATGGCGGACCAATCATTGATGGTATTGCATTTAATGTTGATCGTCTAGAATGGCCTGATTTATCAATAAAACAAGCTAAAGTTGTTTATCATTTAGACGTAGATGAGTTTCGTGGTAATCAAGCCGCCAAATTATTGATTAGACATTTGTGGCCTATCGCATAGTTGATCAAAATCGATTATAATTCGCAGAATATTTAAAAGTTACATTACATTAACCTTTGATATAATTCAGATAAAGACTAGTTTATTAACATAATTTGTAGAGATTGAGGACTAAAAATGCATATTCATATTCTTGGGATCTGTGGCACATTTATGGCAGGAATTGCATTAATAGCCCGTTCTCTTGGCCATAAAGTTACTGGCTCAGATAAAAACGTTTATCCACCTATGAGCACGCTTTTACAAAAAGAGCATATTGACATTATTGAAGGTTATGATCCATCACAACTGACTCCTAGCCCGGATTTAGTCATTATTGGTAATGCCTTATCCAGAGGTAATCCTTGTGTCGAGCATATACTAAATAGTAATATTCCTTATATCTCTGCGCCACAGTGGTTACATGACAATGTATTAAAAGATCGTTGGGTTATCGCTGTTGCAGGAACGCATGGTAAAACAACCACAGCAGGCATGGTCAATTGGATATTGGAAAAACAGGGATATAAACAAGGTTTTGTGATTGGTGGTGTACCGGGTAATTTTGATGTTTCCGCTCGATTAGGCGAAGGTAAATTTTTTGTTATTGAAGCTGATGAATATGATTGTTCGTTTTTTGATAAACGCTCCAAGTTTATGCATTACAGCCCTAAAACGCTTATTATGAACAATCTTGAGTTTGATCATGCTGATATCTTTGATGATCTTAATTCAATCCAAAAACAATTTCATCATTTGGTACGTTTAGTCCCTAGCAAAGGGCTGATTATTTCGCCTCAAGATGATGTGAATTTACGACAAGTCTTAGCCAAAGGTTGCTGGAGTGAACAAACTTTTACTGAGTCAGAATCTGGTTGGCTAGCTCAAAGAATTAACCATGATGCAAGTCACTTTGCTGTTTATTACAATAGTCAAAAAGTCGGCGAAGTAGAGTATTCTTTGGTTGGTGAACACAATATGCATAATGCACTCATGTCAATTGCTGCTGCCCATAATGTCGGTATTCAACCGGCTGATGCTTGTTTAGCTCTCAGCTCATTTGTTAATGCTAAACGACGTTTAGAACTTTATGGTAAAGTCAATAATATTGAAATATATGACGATTTCGCACATCATCCAACGGCTATTTTGGCAACCTTAGAAGCGCTACGTAGTAAAATTGGTGCTAATCGTCGTATTCTGGCAGTGTTAGAGCCTCGCTCAAATACCATGAAATTAGGCATATCGAAAGATGAATTAGCGCCATCATTAGGTCGTGCCGATGAAATCTTCATTTTTCAACCAGAACAGTTACCATGGTTAGTCGTTGATGTTGTTGATGCTTGTATTCAACCGGCTTATTGGTCTGGTGATATTGATTTGTTAGTTGAAATGATTGTTAAATCAGCAAAACCAACCGATGCAATATTAATTATGAGCAATGGAGGATTTAATGGTATTCATAAAAAGCTTTTGGATAAGTTAACAAAACAGCAAAGCAAAGAGCAGGAAGACCAAGATTTAATCTAATTGATTTTTATGCTTGTCGGTATGGCTAGTTACCTAGCCTACCATACAAGTATAAATAGCACACCTTTCACAATCTTTTCAATATATTACAATTTGTTTATCAACAATCAAAATCGGATCGCCCCAATCAGCATTGACTGGCAAAATTGATTTTAAGAAATAGATTTCAAATCGATTACTAATTATAAATGCACTACTAACTACAATGCACCGTTATGGCTAATCCACCCCGTGATGTTTCACGATATTTGGCATTCATATCTTTACCTGTCTCGTACATCGTTTCTATTACTTTATCAAGAGATACAATGGCAGCAGTTGTTCGTCTTAGCGCCATACGTGTCGCATTAATCGCTTTTACTGCAGCAATGGCATTACGTTCAATACAAGGGACTTGTACTTGACCATCTACGGGATCACAGGTTAAACCAAGATTATGCTCCATACCAATTTCAGCCGCCATACACACCTGTTCAGGACTGCCACCCAGCAATTCCGCAAGTCCAGCTGCAGCCATTGAACAAGCTACCCCCACCTCACCTTGACAACCTACTTCAGCCCCCGAAATAGAAGCATTATTTTGGTATAAAAGCCCAATGGCGCCACAAGTTAAAAAATACCGAACATAGGTATCAGGAGTTACAGGATCAATAAACTTATCATAATAAGCAAGCACTGCTGGAATAATACCGCAAGCCCCATTGGTTGGCGCTGTCACCACCCGCCCCCCTGCTGCGTTTTCTTCACTGACCGCTAAGGCAAACATATTTATCCAATCGATAATAATCATCGGATCATTATCATTTTTACTGGTTGATAATTGTCGGTAAAGTGCATTCGCTCGACGAGGTACTTTTAATGCACCCGGTAATAAACCTTCAGTGTGGATACCTCGCTTAATACAATCTAACATGGTTTGTCCAACCAACGTAAAATAGTTGATAATTTCCTGTTGCGAATGGAGTTGTAACTCATTTTTAAGCAGAATGCTTGATATCGATAATGAGTTTTCATCACAGTGCTGCAAAAGTTGTGCTGCCGATGAAAAAGGATAAGGAAAGTCAACCGTATTTTGATCTTGTTGACCAAACTGTGTATCTTCTACAATTTTACCACCACCGACCGAATAATAAGTGGTTTGAGCAAGTATTTGTTCACCTTGATAAGCCGTTAAAGTCATACCATTTTCATGCTTAGGCAAAAAAGTAGAATGAAATAGAATATTTTCACTTGAAAATGCTATTTCATAACGACCATTATAGATAGATAACCGTTTATTTTGATTCATATTTTGAATAAAAATAGGAATATCATCGATATTAACGGTATCGGGTTTTTCACCCGCTAGCCCTAAAATAATAGCGATATCAGTATGATGCCCTTTACCTGTCAAAGATAATGAACCATAGACATCGGCAATAATCTTAGTCACAACAGGCATTTGACCATTATCAATTAACTGATCGATAAATGCTTTGCCTGCTCGCATTGGACCAACAGTATGCGAGCTTGAAGGGCCAATACCAATTTTAAATATCTCAAAAACTGAAGCCATTTGTTTCCTTTATACGGTTAACGTCGATTAAAGTAAGAATAACTATTTGATCAAAGATGATGGCTATATTATGGCGTTAACCATGGCATAATCAAGTATAGAATCAAGCTTTCAATTTAAATCGTAAAAAATTTTGCCAAGCGAAGATATGCGCCTTAGTCATGTTGTTAATTTTCATTTTATCTCTCTTTATTTGCTTAAATTTATAAATAATTTTTGTCGATTACAACAATTACGCATAAAATTACTTTAGTGTTACGCGACGGACTGCTAAACTAGCTCACATTTTAGTATATTCATTAGTACATTATTTTTTTCAGGATAAATTTATGCGAACCAGTAAATATCTTCTTTCTACATTAAAAGAGACTCCAGCAGACGCTGAAGTGATAAGCCATCAATTAATGTTACGTGCCGGCATGATCCGTAAAGTTGCCGCAGGATTATATACTTGGCTGCCCACTGGTTATCGTGTACTTAAAAAAGTTGAAAATATTGTTCGGGAAGAGATGAACAAAGCAGGGGCAATTGAAGTGTTAATGCCAGTTGTGCAACCTGCTGATATTTGGCAAGAAAGCGGCCGTTGGGAACAATATGGTCCGGAATTATTACGTATTAAAGACCGGGGAGATCGTGATTTTGTATTAGGTCCAACCCATGAAGAAGTGATCACTGACTTACTACGCAACGAAGTGAGTTCATATAAACAGTTACCGCTTAATGTTTATCAAATTCAAACCAAATTTCGTGACGAAGTCCGCCCTCGATTTGGCGTAATGCGTTCTCGTGAATTTATTATGAAAGATGCTTATTCATTTCATACTTCACAAGAATCCTTGCAAGAAACCTATGATGATATGTATAAAGCCTACAGTGCCATATTTACACGTGCAGGTTTAAATTTTAGAGCGGTACGAGCTGATACGGGTTCTATTGGTGGCAACTGGTCGCATGAGTTCCAAGTATTAGCCGACAGTGGTGAAGATGATATTGTCTTTTCTACCGAATCTGATTACGCGGCGAATATTGAGATGGCACAAGCATTAGCGCCAACACAAAGTCGCCTTGCACCAACCAAGGCGATGGAACTGGTTGATACACCTAATGCCAAAACGATTGATGAATTAGTTGCACAATTTAATTTACCTATTGAAAAAACAGTTAAAACACTTATGGTTAAGGCGACTAAAGAGAGTGGGCACCAACTTGTGGCTTTATTAGTCCGTGGTGATCATACGTTGAACGAAATCAAAGCGGAAAAAATTGATATAGTGGCATCGCCTTTAGAATTTGCAACTGAAGATGAAATTCGTGCGATAGTGAATGCAGGACCAGGTTCATTAGGACCGGTAAACCTTGATATGCCAATCATCATTGACCGTGATGTGGCAGTCATGAGCGACTTTAGCGCAGGCGCCAATATCGATCATAAACATTATTTCAATATCAACTGGGACAGAGATATCACTTTACCGCGTATCGAAGATATTCGTAATGTGGTTGAAGGCGATATTAGCCCTGACGGTAAAGGAACATTACAAATTAAACGTGGTATTGAAGTAGGACATATTTTCCAATTAGGTACCAAATATTCTCAAGCGATGAAAGCCACTGTTCAAGGGGAAGATGGTCAAAATCATGTCATGATTATGGGGTGTTATGGTATTGGTGTAAGTCGTATTGTCGCAGCAGCGATTGAACAGTGCCACGACGACCGCGGTATTATTTGGCCTGACGCAATTGCGCCTTTTAGCGTTGCCATAATACCAATGAATATGCATAAATCAGAAAAAGTACAAGCCACTGCTGAAAAGCTTTATGCAGATCTACAATCAGCAGGTATTGAAGTACTCTTTGATGATCGTAAAGAGCGACCGGGCGTGATGTTTGCTGATGCCGAACTCATTGGTATTCCACATACTTTTGTCATCGGTGAACGTAATCTTGAAAATGGCGAAGTTGAATATAAACACCGTGCTGGTGGTGAAAAATCGCTAGTAAAAATCGATGAATTGATGACATTTATTAAAAAACGTCTTCAAACAGTTTAAATAAACATGTTCGAATAATTAGTTATGCAAAATACAACACAACAGTTAAAAATGAGTCATAACCGTATTACAACGATTGTGATATGTCTACTACTGCTGTGTTGTATGAGTTTAAATCTCATTGGCTGTCAATCTAAGCTTAATTCTGATTATCAATTACCGGATAATTTTCATCAAGTGTCTAACGATATCTATCGCTCAGAACAACCTTCAATAACTGAATTTAAATATCTTGATAAACTTGGCTTTAAAACCATTATAAATTTACGGCTATTTCACAGTGATCGTGAGTTAGTCGAAAATACACAGATGTCAGAAGTTTGGATTCGAATGCGGGCAGGTGATATTACTGATGAGAAAATGATCCAAGTAATGAAAGCAATTCATACCTCCCCTAAACCGATATTAATCCATTGTTGGCAAGGTAGTGATCGTACCGGCGTCGCTATTGCTATGTACCGTTTGGTTTTTGAAAATTGGACTAAATCTCAAGCTATTAATGAGTTAATGCAAGCTGAATTTGGTCATCACTACAATGTTTATCCCAATATCAAAAAATATCTTGAAACAGTTGATATTGAAAAAATTCGCTCTGCCGTTTTTCAATAAAAAGATAGAAATTTTGATAACCCTAAACAACGTCATTGATTAAAGATGCTATCTGTTAGGCTTATTAACTTTATGTAAAGTTTAATCACAAATTCAAAGTGATATTGTGTTTTTTTTCAGCTAAAATAACTATTAATAATTATATTATCCCTATGGAATAAAATAATGCTAAAAAAAACAATTGCATTTTTAATCTCGGCTTCATTACTATTGCAAAATACCTCATTGGTATATGCAGATAACATTAACTTGCCCGATATTGGTACAGCGGCTGCATCAACATTAAGTATCGGTCAAGAAATGGAAATGGGGGATTATTACATGCGAATGTTACGCGCTCAAGCCCCTATTCTAAATGATCCTGTTTTGAATCAATATATTAATGATTTGGGTCAAAAATTAGTTTCAAAATCTGAATCGGTACAAACCCCTTTTCACTTTTATATCATGCGTAGCGATGTCCTTAATGCTTTCGCTTTTTTTGGTGGTAATGTCGTTGTCCATTCTAAGTTAATACTTGATACGGATAACGAAAGTCAACTAGCGTCGGTCATGGCTCACGAAATAGGTCATGTCACCCAAAGACATTTAGCCCGTGCAATCGAAGCCCAAAATCGTAACAGTCCTTATTTTTGGGGAGCTACGTTAGGTTCTATATTACTTACATTAGCAAATCCTGAAGCTGGAATGGCTGCAATGACAAGTACTATGGCGGGATCTGCACAAAGTATGATTAGTTTTACTCAGAGCAATGAGCAAGAAGCGGATCGTGTTGGTCTTAGAACTTTAGTCAAAGCCGGATTTGATCCTTATGCATCATCTGAATTTTTGCAAAAACTTGCTGACCAAACGCGCTTTAGTAGTAAACCGCCTGAAATATTACTTACTCACCCATTGCCTAATAATCGTTTAACTGACGTTCGCAACCGAACTTTGCAATACAGTAAAAAAAATATTACTTCTTCTCTTGATTACTATTTAGCTAAAGCTCGATTAGCGATTATTACGGCTAAAAATAAAAATGCCGCTTTGTTATTAATTCAAGATTATAAAAAATTAAATAATCAACCAAGCAAAATTGCCATCATATACTGTGCCGCATTGGCGGATTATCAGGCAGGTAAATATCAACAAGCCAAACAGCAACTTCAACCATTATTAGATAGTCAGCCTGATAATCTATGGTTTATTGATTTAATGACTGATATAGATTTAGAACTTAATAATAATAGTGTTGCCATTACACGATTACAGCAAGCTTTAAAAAAATTTCCTAACAGCACAGCGATACAATTAAATTTAGCGGCGGCTTATAATAATAATAAAAATTACCAACAGGCGGTTAGCCTTCTTCATCGCTATACCCATGATCATAATGACGATATGAATGGCTGGGATGAATTGATTAAAGCTTATGGTGGGCTGCACTCAACAGCACAACAAATGACTGCAAGAGCTGAGCTTATTGCTTTACAAGGTAGATTTGATGAATCTATTCAATTGCTACAAAACGCTAAAAATAGAGCTAAAGGCGATCAAATCACACTATCTAAAATAGACGCCAGAATAAATCAATTAAAGCAAATGCAAAAACGCTTTGCAAAATACAAAAGGTAAAATTTATAATTTTCTGGCTAATGGCATCCACATTAGCCAGAAAAATATTCATTCAGCAAATTTATTTATTGGCTAAATGATCAACGTTATTATAAAACTTAACCGAAAATTGCCCTTTAAGCTGATTTTCATCTTGTTTATAGTTAACCACACTGATACTTGTATTTAACATACGTGGAAAATACGCTTCATCACGGTGTAAACGCCAGTCTCCTCCATTTAAAACACAAAGTAGTATCCGTAATACTGTGCCATGAGAAACAACTAAAATATTACCGGTATCTTGCTTAGTATTTTCGATAATGGTCTTTAATGCTCGCTCCATACGTGCCAAAACTTGTTGATAATTTTCACCTTGATTGACTGTTGCATCAAAGTTAGCAGGATCAGTGAGATAAGTGTTAAATTCCGGAAATGCTTTTTTTAATGTCGGCACATGTTTACCTTCCCAAATACCAAAATCCATTTCGCATAAATCTGAAAGTTCAGCTGTTGGAATAACATTTACATTTTCATTGATGATATAGTCTCGAGTTTCCATTGCACGCTGTTGAGTACTTGAATAAGCCTGTATGAACGGAATATCTTTAAGGTACTTTCCTGTCACCTTTGCACCTAAAATTCCTTCTTCTGTCAAAGGGGAATTCTGTGAGCCTTGCATTTGATCTTTAATATTCCATTCCGTCTGACCGTGTCTAATTAAATATAAATTGATATCTTTCATTGGTGCTAACTACCTTATTTATTTTTTAAATTATGCTTGTTTAAATTTATCTTTTCTAAGCTGAGTTAAACAAGCTTGCAATGTGGCATCCATTGGGGCTTGTAATAGCATTTCTTGCTGGGTTTTAGGATGAATAAATTTTACACTCGCCGCATGTAAAAAAAGACGGTTGAGTGTAGTATGTGATAATAATGCATCAAATTGGCGATCCCCATAACGATCATCAAAAGCAATCGGATGATTAGCATATTGCGTATGAATTCGAATTTGATGAGTACGGCCTGTTACAGGACTGGCTTTTATCAACGTGGCAAACTCAAATCGTTCTTCTACTTTAAAACGTGTTTCTGAAGGTTTTCCTTCTTTATCAACTTTCACCACTCGTTCACCACTTTTGAGCACATTTTTTAGCAATGGTGCTTGAATCACTTTACATTCAGAAGACCAATTGCCTTTCACTAACGCTAAATAATTTTTTTGCATCTGCTTTAAACGAAGCTGTTCATGCAACGCTTTTAATGCAGAGCGTTTTTTAGCAATCAACAGTACCCCTGATGTTTCACGATCGATACGATGCACCAACTCTAAAAATTTTGCTTCAGGCCTTAACGCGCGTAATCCTTCAATCACACCAAAACTTAAACCACTGCCACCATGCACCGCAATGCCCGAAGGTTTGTTGATAGCTAAAATCATCTCATCTTCATAAATAATTGCCTTTTCTAATTCGGCCACTTTATTTAATTTTGTTGAGATTTCGGGTGTGGCTTTTTCAGCAACTCGAATAGGAGGAATACGAACTTCATCGCCAATATTCAATTTGTATTCTGGCTTAATACGTTTTTTATTCACTCGCACTTCACCTTTGCGTAATATACGATAGATCATACTCTTTGGTACACCTTTCAAATAGGTGAGTAAAAAGTTATCAATACGTTGAGTCGCATTTTCTTCAGATATAGTCACAAAAGTAACATTTAATTTTTTTTGTGGAGCGTTTGTGTGCATAAGAGATGATTAGTCCGCTATCAATGAGTAAAAGTCGTTTACATTATTCTTAAATAATCTACACTAATCTTAATTATAATTAGGTAGTTTTTTTCAGTATAATAAAAGCAAAACAATTATAACGGAATCTGGGAGAATAAAATAGTATGTTATCGCTGCTTAATCAGTACTCACGTAGAAGGTTTGCTTGGTTTTTACTTTTTCTTTCAACCGTTGTTTTTGAATTAATTGCTCTACATTTTCAATACAATTTAGGTCTTGCACCCTGTACATTGTGCATTTATCAACGTTGTGCAATATTTGGTATCATGATAGCAAGCTTTATTGGATTTCTGGCTCCTCGCAAAACATCTTTTCGTCTAGCTGGTATTTTTATTTGGCTTATTAGTGCATTTCAAGGTTTTCGATTAGCAAAATTCCATGCACAACTACAGTTCGAGCCAAGCTTTGGTGATACATGTTCAATTAAAACTGAATTTCCATCCTGGTTACCTTTAGATACTTGGTTACCTGAAGTATTTAGTGCTTATGGTTCTTGCTCTGAAAAAATCTGGTCATTTTTAACGATTGAAATGTCACAATGGATGATCATCATTTTTGCTTGCTATTTTATTGTGGGTCTGATCATATTGTTTATGCAGCTCTTTTCACCGAAAGAATCAACATGGCATAAGTAAACAATTTATAGAACTGGCACTTTTTGTTGATTTTGCTAGAATATATGGCAATTTTTAGTTATTAATTGTCATATTTAAATGCTTTTGGAATATCATCCCCCTACTGATCCTTGGCTGTCAATTTTATATCAAGACGATCATATCGTTGTTGTTAACAAACAACCGGGAATCTTATCGGTTTCTGGTAATAAACCACAATTTATTGACAGTATCATTCATCGTTTGCAACAAAAATATAGTTATGTGGAATCGGTACACCGTTTAGATATGGCAACCAGTGGCATTATGGTTGCCGCATTATCTAAACTAGCCGATCGAGAAATTAAAAAACAATTTCGAGAACGTATTCCTAAAAAGACCTATATCGCGGTTGTGCATGGACATGTTGAGCAAGACACCGGAGCTGTTGAATTACCACTGATTTGTGATTGGCCAAATCGTCCTAGACAAATGGTAGATAAGGAAAATGGCAAATATGCATTAACAGAGTATCAAGTTATTGCAAGAAATCCCGATAATACAACTCGCATTAAATTATTTCCATTTACAGGACGCTCTCATCAACTGCGTGTGCATATGCAAGCTATTGGTCATCCAATTTTAGGCGATAAATTTTATGCCCATCCAGAAGCTTTCTCGATGTCAAAAAGATTACTATTGCATGCACAATTATTAACAATTAATCATCCTAAATCAGGTGAAAACATGACTTTTACTTGTGATCCTGAATTTTAAATAAGTAAATATAAAAAACACTCATTATGTTTAATCAATCAGCTCAAATATTAAGCCAATAGGTTAAGGAACCTTTATGCAAAAAATTGTTTTAGCAACCAATAATCAGGGTAAAGTCAATGAATTACAAAATTTACTGGCTGATGCGGGTTTTGATATCATCGCACAAAGTCAGTTTAATCTCCCTGATGCCGATGAAACAGGTTTAACATTTGTCGAAAATGCCATTATAAAAGCCAGATATGCTGCAAAATTAACTGGGTTACCCGCCATAGCCGATGATTCAGGGTTAGTTGTGGAAGCACTTAATGGTGAACCGGGTATCTATTCTGCACGTTATGCAGGTGAGCACGGTAATGATGAAAGTAATAATCAAAAATTATTACAAGCATTACAACCTATTCCTCAAGAAAAGCGTTCCGCATATTTTTATTGTGCTCTAGTTTTTATGCGTCATGAAAACGATCCTACTCCCATCATCTGTTTAGGCAAATGGAATGGCTTAATCTTAAATGAATTAAAAGGTAAAGGCGGTTTTGGTTATGATCCCTTATTTTATGTGCCAGAACTAAATTGTACTGCCGCTGAGCTGACTAAAGAACACAAAAGCCAAATTTCCCACAGAGGGCAAGCTCTTAAACAATTGATTAAAGAAATAAAAACTAAATATTAAAAATATTTAGTTTGTTGTAATATTGTTTATATTCCAAATTGCAAGTTTACGAATAAACGTTATATACTTACATGCATCAATTATATCGGAGTTGAAATTGTGATCCTACTGATAGTAAGTGGCCGTTCAGGTTCAGGAAAATCGATTGCATTACGTGCGTTAGAAGACATGGGTTTTTATTGTGTTGATAATATTCCTGTTGCTTTATTACCACAATTAGCTGATTCACTCAAAAATAATAAAACCCCTGTTGCTGTGAGTATTGATATCCGTAATTTACCAATCAATTTTGATTTTGATAAAGATATATTTCAACGTTTACCTCAATCTGTTTCGCCTGAGATAATTTTTTTTGATTGTAGCCGTAATACGCTTATCCGTCGTTATAGTGAAACAAGACGAATTCACCCATTGGCTAATCAGCAATTTTCCCTTGAAGAAGCCATCGATCAAGAAGAAAAGTATTTAGAACCCTTAAAATCTCATGCCAGTTTAATGATTAATACTGATAATCTTTCCGTGCATGAATTATCAGATATTTTACGATCTCGTATTTTAGGCAAAAAAGAGCGTGAACTCACCATGATTTTTGAATCATTTGGTTTTAAGCATGGTTTACCGGTGGATGCAGATTTTGTCTTTGATGTTCGTTTTTTACCGAATCCACACTGGGATGTATCGTTAAGACCACTAACAGGATTAGATGATCCGGTCAAAAACTATCTATTAAAACATGATGAAGTGACCAATTTTATTTATCAAACTGCAGATTATTTAAAAAATTGGTTACCAATGTTAGAAAAAAACAATCGAAGTTATTTAACTATTGCAATTGGTTGCACAGGTGGTCAACACCGTTCCGTGTTCATTGCTGACCAGTTAGCTGATATTTTTCGAGCTCAAAATAAACAAGTCCAAGTCCGTCACCGTACTTTAGAGAAGAAGTAATTATTGCTGAATTATTGATAAATAATAGATTTCATAACCTATTTTTTCAAATATTTTGTATATATCTTTGAAGGTTAATGTTGGTTTTTCGGGTAAGGATTCTGGATGAATTAATTGACTAAGTTTAACAAGTTGTATATCTGAAGGTAATTCGGACAGCTTTTTTGTTAAGACGTTCACCGTTTGTGGATAAGGATGACCAATAACAATTGCTTGCCCCTTTTTTCGGGCTAATTCAATAGCAATATCAAATTGGTAAGCAATGGCATTTTCATTCTGTTTATCATCAAGAAAAACATCTCGTACAAGAACAGGTATATTATAGTTTTGAGCCGCATTCATTACCTGCGTTTTACCTATTGTTTTGCTGTCTAAATAGAAGAATGAATAATGGCTAAGTGCTTTCATAACATGCTCCATACCTTTAAGGTCAGATGTCATTAAACTTCCCATATGATTATTCACGCCAATTGCATAAGGTACGCGCTTAACAGCATTGGCAATAATTTGATTAACTTCTTCTTCCCCCATATAAGGAAATAGTGTCTCTTTTTCTAACGGTTGTTTAGATAATGGTGCCATGGGTAAGTGAATAATCACCTCATTACCTTGTTTATTTGCTAAGGTAGACATCTGTTTGGCATGGGGTGAATAAGGCAAGACTGCAATCGTAATATTAGGTGATAGTGAAATAATTTTTTGTTCATTTTGCTGACGATAACCGAAGTCATCAATAACAATAGCCAGTTGTGAAGCAAGTCCATTATTAATAGGGAATAATAACAGACTCATAAAAACTAAACTTACACAGCGTACAATCATTTTAACCATCCACTCGGATCTAGCGCTTTACCATCACGCCGAATTTCAAAATAAAGTCCGGGATTATTTTGACCACCACTCGAGCCAACAATTGCAATTGATTGACCGGTTTTAATTTTATCCCCAACTCCCACTAAAACACGCTGATTATATCCATATAAGCTCATGTCGCCTTTTCCGTGCTCCAAAACCACCATAAATCCATAGCCTTGTAGCCAACTGGCTAATAACACTCTTCCATCAGCAATTGCTTTGACTTTCACACCATTTTTCGCATTAATGACCATACCTTTCCAGTATAATTCGCCCTGTAATGCCTCACCAAATCGATGTGCCACACTCCCACTTACCGGCCAATTAAATTGATGAGCCGGTTTGCCAATACCACTCACTCTTGCCATGAGTGATTGTTCATCTGAGCTCAGTGTATAGTTATTATTTTTTTGTTTTTCTTCAATACTTTTAGCTTGCCTTGCCTCTTCTTCTGCAATACGTTGGCTTTCTTTTTCTGCTTGAGCGATTTTTGCTTGCAACTTCGCTTCGTTTTCACGTAGTTGCGCTAATTTTTGTTGATTCTGTTGCATAGATGATTCAAGCGATACTATCGTTTTTTTACGATTTTGACGATTTTTTTCAAGTCTCAATTGTTCTTGCTTTTGTCTATTTTGTAATACTTTATGAGAGGACTCTTTTTTTTGCAAAGCAGCTTTTTTTTCACTTAATTGTAATTGGGTCTGTTTAAGCTCATTAATTAATTGCTCTCGAGCTTGGTTAATGTATCCGTAATACTGAATAATTCGTTCGTTACGTTCACCCTTTTCCCCCGAAAATACCAGTTCTAATCCACTATTTTTACCAATTTTAAATGCACCAATTAATTGTTTAGCTAACACTGCTCGTTGCTGTGTTTGCTTATTAACCAGCTCATCTATCTGGTCAATCATTATATGAATTTCTTGATTAAGTTTTTTTAACGATAAATCATTTTTTTCAATTGAGGTCAACAAAATTGCTATTTCGGTTTCTTGCTGTTTAAGGTCTTTGACTAATTGAGTGCGTTGTTTATTTTGTTCTGCTATTCGATTTTCTTGTTCTTCAATTGAACGACGCAAAGACTCTAGCCTCTGATTATCATCAGCGTGCAAAAAACTAACATTGATTAATGTTATAAAAATAACGACAACAATTTTTTGATAAATAGACATGGTGTTTTATTTTAGATTTATTACCAAGCAATAATGATAATGTCACTATACCGACAAATAGGTAAAGATGCAAAATGTAAACCACATTAAGATAGTTAAGTAATATATTATGATATGAAGCGATTAGACATTTCACAAGCACTCATAAAAAGTATAAAATACAGCACTGTTTTAAATATCGAAAAAATCAATTCAACCATAAAGACAACATCATGCAAAAGTTTAATGTCAAAACCTTTCAAGGTTTAATACTTACGTTACAAGATTACTGGGCTAATCAAGGTTGTACAGTGATTCAACCCTTAGATATGGAAGTGGGTGCAGGTACATCACATCCAATGACCTGTTTACGTGCGCTTGGACCTGAGCCAATTAATGCTGCTTATGTTCAGCCTTCTCGTCGCCCTACTGATGGTCGTTATGGTGAAAATCCAAATAGGCTACAACATTATTATCAATTCCAAGTTATTTTAAAACCTTCACCCGATAATATCCAAGAACTTTATTTAGGTTCGTTAAAGGAGCTTGGTCTAGATCCAACAATCAATGATATTCGCTTTGTTGAAGACAATTGGGAAAACCCAACCTTAGGTGCCTGGGGGCTTGGCTGGGAAGTGTGGTTAAATGGTATGGAAGTAACCCAATTTACTTATTTTCAACAAGTCGGTGGACTTGAATGTAAGCCAGTAACAGGTGAAATAACGTATGGTTTAGAACGACTAGCCATGTATATTCAAGGCGTCGATAGTGTTTACGATTTGATTTGGAGTGATGGAGCATTCGGTAAAACGACTTATGGCGATGTTTTCCATCAAAACGAAGTTGAACAATCAACTTATAATTTTGAATATGCGAATACTGACTTCTTATTTTACTGTTTTGAACAACACGAAAAAGAAGCAAAATTTTTGCTTGAGTTAGAAAAGCCACTTCCTTTACCAGCTTATGAACGTATTTTAAAGGCCGCTCACTGTTTTAATTTACTTGATGCCCGTAAAGCCATTTCGGTTACAGAGCGACAACGCTATATATTACGTATTCGAACATTAACTAAAATGGTTGCTGAAGCCTATTATGCATCACGTGAAGCGCTCGGTTTCCCTATGTGCCAAAATTCACCTTCAAGCGAAAGTGCATCATCTAAGTAGGAATATATATTATGCAAAAAACATTTTTAGTGGAAATTGGTACAGAAGAGTTACCACCAAAATCGCTCCGCACTTTGGCTGAAAGTTTTGCGGCTAATTTTATCGAACAACTGGATAATGCAAATTTAGAACATGGTGAAGTCCTTTGGTATGCATCACCAAGACGTTTAGCATTAAAAGTATTAAATCTGAATGATACTCAACCTGATAGCCAAATCGTTAAACGAGGCCCCGCAGTAAGTGCAGCATTCGATCAAGCAGGAAATCCAACGAAAGCCGCAGAAGGTTGGGCTCGTGGTTGTGGTATTACGGTTGATCAAGCAGAACGAATACAAACAGATAAAGGGGAATGGCTTTCTTATACACAAAATCAAAAAGGACAGCCTGTTGTCAATTTGTTATGTGATATGGTTAAAAATGCTTTAAACAAATTACCAATACCAAAACCAATGCGCTGGGCAGCCCGTCAAGTTGAATTTATTCGCCCAAGCCATACTGTGACGATGTTATATGGTGATGAACTGGTACCCGGTACTATTTTAGACATTGATTCCGCACGGGTGATCCGTGGACACCGTTTTATGGGTGAACAGGAGTTTACTATCGATAATGCCGATCAATATCCTGAAATTTTAGAACAACGCGGTAAAGTTATTGCTGATTATGATAAACGTAAATTAATTATCCAACAACAAGCAGAAGCCGCAGCGGCAAAACTTAATGGTAAAGCGGATTTAACAGACAGTTTATTAGAAGAAGTCTCTTCATTGGTTGAGTGGCCGGTTGTTTTAACAGCAAAATTTGAAGAACGTTTTTTAGACGTCCCAGCCGAATCACTTGTTTATACTATGAAAGGCGATCAAAAATACTTCCCTGTTTATGATAAACAAGGAAAATTGCTACCGAATTTTATTTTTGTTGCTAATATTGAGTCAAAAGATCCGCAAGTGGTCATTGCCGGTAATGAAAAAGTGGTTCGTCCACGTTTAGCCGATGCTGAGTTTTTCTATAAAACAGATTTAAAACAGCGTTTAGAAGATCGCTTACCTCGCCTTGAAACGGTATTATTTCAACAACAGTTGGGGACTGTAAAAGATAAAGCATTACGTATTGAATCATTGTCAGGTTTCATTGCTGAGCAAATTGGTGCAGATGTAGCGCAAGCAAAACGTGCAGGAAAATTGACTAAATGCGATTTAGTCACGAACACTGTTTTCGAGTTTCCTGAAACGCAAGGGATTATGGGACGTTATTTAGCCCTTAAAGATGGTGAAAGTGTTGAAGTCGCCACCGCCATAGAAGAACAGTATAAACCTCGTTTTGCCGGTGATGAGTTGCCAAGTACAGCTGTTTCTTGTGCTGTTTCAATCGCTGAAAAAATGGATACTTTAGCCGGTATTTTTGGTATTGGGCAACACCCTAAAGGCGATAAAGATCCCTTTGCACTGCGACGTGCGGCTATTGGTGTTTTAAGAATCATTGTAGAAAAAAACTTACCGTTAGATCTTATTGCGTTATCTGAATTTGCCGTTTCATTATATGGTGATAAATTAAATAACCAAAATGTTGTAACTGATATTGTTAGTTTTATGCAGGGTCGTTTTCGTGCTTGGTATCAAGAACTTGGTTTCACCATTGATACTATTCAAGCCGTATTGGCTCTTAATCCTACCAAACCAGCCGATTTTGATGCGCGTGTAAAAGCCGTAACACATTTTAGAACACTGCCAGAAGCATCATCATTAGCTGAAGCAAATAAACGAGTATCGAATATATTGTCTAAAGCAGAACTAGCAATTCCTGATAGTGTTAATGCTTCATTGCTTGAAGCTGGTGCAGAAGGAGAGTTAGCAAAACATGTTGCGGTGTTAATGGATAAATTAGCCCCATATTTTAATCAAGGACGGTATCAAGATGCCCTCGTTGAGTTATCTACGCTTAAAGCACCCGTTGATGAATTTTTTGCTTCAGTTATGGTCATGGTTAATGATGAAAAAATAAAACTTAATCGTTTATCATTATTGAAAAAACTACAAAGTTTATTTTTAAAAGTTGCAGATATCTCATTATTACAATCATAATAAATATATATCAACACTTGTGGTAGCCTATTTTGGTTACCACTTAATGACTTAGAGCTAAAAAATGCAAACCGAATTATCCTTTTCTCGATTGTTAAATGAAACAATTAATTTTATTAGAAATCGTTTTCAGCCAATCATTATCATCTGTTTTTTAATCAGTGCCACTACCACACCAATTTTAAATAATTTATTTGATAAACAACTTTTTCAGCAATTATCTAACCAATCTCCCTATGCCGTGTTATTGCAATTATTAAAACCAGCAATGATTTATATGGTGATAAATTTTATGACACAGGCGATTATACTTGCTGTGATATATAATTATTCAATCAGCAATAAATTTAATTTCAATTTAATATTGTCCCGTTTGTTACCAAACATATTAAATTTAATCGGTTTAAATTTAGTTTGTGCATGTTTAATCGTTACTGGGTTAATATTTATGTTATTAATATGCTCAGTTTTGAATCTGATTTTACCCATCCAAATCATGAATCTTTTAATTTTAACGGTCACGATTGTTGTTATGATTGTTATATCGATAGTTTATTTCCAATTCAATAGTTTAATTATTGAACCTTCAACAAAAGATTTTTTCCAAAAATTTATAGACTGTTTTACACACACGTTAATGTATTGGCGATTAACCTTACCAATGTTTTTAATCTACTTTTTAGCTATATTTTTATTGTCACATTGGGCAATTTCAATTACATCGCTGATGATAAATATTATCTATTCAACAATAATAATATTTGCAAATATCTTTATGATATGTTTCCTTTATCGTCTCAATATGCTATTAAAAAACCAGCATAAAACCCATTAAAAAACAAAGCAAAATATCAATTAATTATTTAAAATTATCCACTATTCTTTTTAATCACTCTATTAAAAAATTTATAGAGTGATTAAAATTAAATGATACCCTATCATTTTGAATTACAGGGGATATTGATATGACACCAGCGATTAACCAACTAAAAAAATTAAAAATTCAATTTAAAATTCATCAATATGAACACGACCCTAATACAACTAATTACGGTCAAGAAGCTGTCAATAAACTTGATCCAACATTAAATGTGATTGCCGATCAAATTTTTAAAACGCTTGTTGTAAGTTTAAACAACAATGACAAAACATTAGCTGTTTGCGTATTACCTGTTAATAAACATTTAGATCTTAAAAAAAGTAGCAAAAGCATTTAACTGTAAAAAGATTGATTTAACTCATCCTAATATAGCTGAAAAAACGACAGGCTATTTGGTTGGAGGAATCAGTCCATTAGGTCAGAAAAAACGTCTACCCACATTAATTGATATTAGCGCAAATTATTTAAACACTATGTTGGTATCAGGCGGAAAAAGAGGATTAGAAATTGAAATGGCACCTAGTGATTTACTTACAGTATTAAATGCTAAATTTATAGAAATTACATCTTAGCTTAATTAAATAATATTAACTAACAAACACAGATTAAATGTAAGATATTTTAAACGCATTGTAATGCATTGATACGTTTTAATCATTTTTTTAAATAGAAAGGTCATGAAACGATGTTCCATGACCTAGCGTTATTAATTGTCAAAAAAACATTTTCGACAATTTAAAAAAACTATTTGATTGCTTCTTTAAGACTTTTACCTGATACGAAAGCAGGTACTTTGCTTGCAGCAATTTTGATTTCTTTACCGGTTTTAGGATTACGACCCGTGCGTGCTTTACGAGCATTAACTTTAAATGTACCGAAACCAACTAATTGTACTGGTTCGCCAGCTTTTAATGATTCAGTAATAGCTGCTAATGTAGCTTCTAACGCAGTTTTAGCTGCAACTTTAGTAATATCAGCTTTACTAGCAATTGCATCGACAAGTTCTGTTTTATTCATGGAAATATCCTTACATATTTATTTTATTGTTAAAGTTAACATAATAAAGAAAGTTAATTACATAACTTTCCAACTGTAAACAACATTTAGGTTACATTACTATTAAATGTAGTCTATATTGCTCTAATATAAAAGAAAAATTTATTAAAAAATAAAAAAATCATGGCTGGAACGCTTTAATTGCTTAAAAAAACACCAATATTGCTCATTTGTGACGTCCGAATTTCTGCTTTTAGACCTTTTATTAAATCTTCCATTTCATTTTTTTCATCGCGTAATAATCGGAAAATTTCCCATTGCAAATCAAATTCATCAATTACACTAGGTAATTGCTGTTGTTCATCCTCTGAAAGTAAAATATTTTCTTTTGTCATCTCAAATTCAGCAATAGTTGTCGCTGAGATACTACTTACTTTAGCGGTGTGTTCAGCAATATCACCACTTAAATACGAGTGTAACAACTCGCTAAGTGCCTGACATGCATCAATAGCAGGATAGACCATATAAGGGCTTTCATTAGTAAAAACAGGAATGATAGCTTCTAATTTTTCTAGCTGTAAATCAAAGTTTATTTTTACATCATAGACTAATAAGGATTCCCATATTAAATCAAGTATTTTTTTGTAATTTTTACTATCTTCTTGATTATCAACTTGTTTGCAGTAGTAAACAAAGTTAGGGTACATTCGTTCACACAAACAAACCATAAATAAACGTTGTTGCCATTCAGGCAATTTTTCCATTCTTAATTGAATTGGGTTTTTAATCATGATGAAACCTTTTTGATTGACGATGAACCGCGTCAATTAAATATTGTACATGTTCTAGCGGAATATCTTGATGAATACCATGTCCTAAATTAAAAACATGCCCATTATGATAGCCAAATTCCGATAACACAGCATCTACATTCGCTTTGATTATTTGCTTATCAGCATATAATACTGAAGGATCAAGATTACCTTGTACCGCTATTTGTCCTTTTTGTGGCACGTTATTTAGATCAACTGTCCAATCAACACCTATCGCATCACATCCCGAGTTTATAATATTTTCTAGCCATAATCCGCCACCTTTAGTAAATAAGGTTACAGGTACATAAGAAGTGATATTTTGACTCTTTTTACCTTGTTTTAATTGCGATAAGATTAATTTCATATAATCTAATGAAAACGTTTGATAGCTTTGATGACTTAGCACCCCGCCCCAAGTATCAAATATCATTATCGACTGCGCACCAGCTTCAATTTGGGCATTTAAATATATAGCGACACTGTTAGCCAGTTTTTCAAGTAATAGGTGCAGTGCCTTAGGATCACTATACAGCATTTTTTTTATTTTAGTAAAAGCTTTACTACTACCACCTTCAATCATATAGGTAGCGAGTGTCCACGGACTACCCGAAAATCCAATTAATGGTACTGTTCCGTCGAGTTCTTTTTTGGTTAGCCGAATAGCATCCATCACATATCTTAATGATTGCTCTGGATCAGGAATGGGGAGTTGCTGAATATCAGATAGACACTGAATTGATTGCTTAAATTTTGGGCCTTCTCCTGTTTCAAAATACAAACCAAGCCCCATTGCATCAGGAATAGTTAATATATCAGAAAAAATAATGGCGGCATCAAGATCAAATCTTTTCAGTGGCTGCAAAGTCACTTCACAAGCTAAATCGGGAGTTTGACACATCGTCATAAAATCCCCTGCTTTAGCTCTTAAATCACGATATTCAGGTAAATAACGCCCAGCTTGGCGCATCATCCACACAGGCGTGTAATCAACAGGTAAACACTGTAAAGCTCGTAAATAACGATCATTTTTTAGTTGATACATAGCATCGACTCTTTTAGTTGTTATGACAATTGATCCAAACGTTTAAAGTTAACATCTTATTTTAACATTTTATATGCTTATATAATCGATTATTTATGAGGTTGAGAAAGCACATTTTGTGCATAACGGATCAATGTTTCAGAAATATTTTGCATCACACTACTTTCAGGGGCAAATCGATGCCAATAAAGCATTCGTCTTTGATAAAGACCTTCTGTCAAATTGACAAGTTCTCCCGTTTTCAACTCTTGTTCAACTTGAAGTTTTGGTAACATACAACAAGCCGAACCTTGTTTGGCTAGCTGAACAAATGCTTCAGAAGAACTGGTTATATGACAGACGACACTTCCTGGCGTAAGATTAAAATTCTCTTGTAAAAAAGCTTGATGCATATCATCTAAATGGTCAAAAGCTACCGCTGGTGCTTTTAACAAGGAAGAACGGGTAACCCCATTAGGAAAATATTTTTTAGCAAAATCTGGCGACGCAACAAAAATATAGTCTAAGGCGCCTAACATATCTGACAAGCAACCCGGTAATGGATTGGCTTGAATACTGATTGCGGCCACAACCGTACCAAGTCGCAATAATTCTAATGTATGCTCTTCATCTTTAACTTGGATATCAAAACGTAAAATATTTTTATCTAACACGGGTTTTAACGCAGGTAAAAGCCAGGTTGCGAGTGAATCCGCGTTGATTGCAATCGATAACGACAATGGTGTCGGATTTTGATCGTTATCGCCTAACCATTGTTGTTCGAGTAATTCTACTTGATGCAATAAACCTAAAAGATGTTCCCCTTGCTTGGTCGCTTTGGGCGGAATGGTTCTGACTAAAAGCTGCTGACCAAAAAAACTTTCAAGTTGCTTGATGCGTTGTGAAACCGCCGGTTGTGTAATACACAATTTATCGGCTGCTCTTTCAAAACCTCGCTCTTTTATTACTGCATCTAATGCTTGTAATGCTCTATAATCTGGACGCTTCATAATCTCTTTACGAATAATGGGATCTTTGCTTGAATACTCAAACCTTTTAGAACCGGCTAATTTTTTAAATAGATCTAAAACTTAATATATTTTATTAAAATACTAATGATTTTTGCTTTCCAAACGGTTACTATGCCATATCTTCAGTAATTTTGCTTTCAAAATTTTATTTTTTTGAATAAAAATTATTTAAAACTACGGTGATATTATGACGCAAGATGAATTAAAAAAAGCGGTCGGCTGGTCTGCTTTAAAGTTTGTAAAACCCAACTCATTAGTTGGAGTTGGAACAGGGTCAACAGCCGCACATTTTATTGATGCTTTAGCAACGATTAAAGGTCAAATTAAAGGAACGGTTTCAAGTTCAGAAGCTTCCACCCAAAAACTACTCAGCTATGGTATCCCCGTACTTGATTGTAATGAAGTCGATAGTTTGGATGTTTATGTTGATGGCGCAGATGAAATTAATTATCAGATGCAGATGATAAAAGGTGGAGGAGCTGCACTCACGCGCGAAAAAATTGTTTCAGCATTGGCTAAACAGTTTATTTGTATTGTTGATGAATCAAAAGTTGTCAATGTATTAGGTAAATTTCCTTTACCCATTGAAGTCATTCCAATGGCTAGATCATACGTTGCACGTGAGTTATTTAAACTGGGTGGAAAACCCGTTTATCGTCAGGGCGTGGTGACTGATAATGGCAATGTTATTTTAGACATTCATGATTTAGTCATCACAAACCCAATTGAATTAGAAAATTGTATTAATAATATTCCAGGTGTCGTCACAGTTGGTTTGTTTGCTAACCGAGGTGCAAACATTGCATTAGTCGGTTCAAGTTCAGGTGTCAAAGAGTTAACATTAAACCGTTGTTCAAATTAAATTGAGTGTTATTATTAAAGTTTTACGCATTGATGTGGTATATGGAAAGAGAGGAAAAGATGGTTGTTCAGGCTTTAACTAAAGATGAAAATAAGTTTTTATTACTTGAAGGTGTTCACCCTAGTGCCGTTGAGGTACTCAAATCCGCAGGTTTTACAAATATAGAATATCTTAAAAGCGCCTTATCCCCTACCGAACTTAAAACAGCCTTAAAAGATGTCCGCTTCATAGGAATTCGCTCAAGAACTCATTTAACCGAAGATATTATTAATTCAGCACCTAAATTAGCCGGTATTGGTTGTTTTTGTATAGGCACGAATCAAGTTGATCTCGATGCTGCAACTGTTAAAGGTATTCCTGTTTTTAACGCTCCATTTTCGAATACGCGATCTGTTGCTGAGCTTGTTTTAGCCGAAGCCATATTATTACTTCGACGAGTACCAGAAGCCAATGCTCAAGCTCATCAAGGTAAATGGAATAAAATAGCGACGGGATCTCATGAAGCTAGAGGTAAAAATCTAGGTATTATTGGCTATGGTCACATAGGTAGCCAATTAAGTATATTGGCTGAATCATTGGGAATGAATGTCTATTTTTATGATATTGAAACAAAATTACCTTTAGGCAATGCAAAACAGGTAGCAAGCATGAATGAATTACTCGCAATGAGTGATATTGTCAGTATGCATGTCCCTGAAAACCCAACCACAATCAGAATGATCAGCAAAAATGAGATCGATCAAATGAAATCAGGTGCGATATTAATTAATGCATCACGCGGTAAAGTTATCGATCTTGATGCATTAACTGATGCTTTAAAAGCCAATAAAATTAGTGGTGCCGCCATTGATGTATTTCCGACCGAACCAGCAAGTAATAATGATCCATTTGAATCGCCATTATGTGAATTCGATAATGTCATTATCACTCCGCATATTGGTGGTTCTACCAGCGAAGCTCAAGAAAACATTGGTATCGAAGTGGCGACTAAATTGGCTAAATATTCCGACACAGGTGCGACCCTGTCAGCTGTTAATTTTCCTGAAGCTTCTTTACCTATTCCGGCTAAAGGATCGAGTCGATTTATCAATATTCACCATAATCAACCCGGTGTATTAACCGCAATCAATACTTTGTTTGCAGAACAAGGTTTAAATATTTCGGCTCAATACCTACAAACGGATCCTAAAATTGGCTATGTAGTTATTGATATCGATAGGGTTGAACAAAGTAAAGCTGAAGAGTTATTAATTAAACTCAAAAATGTCGCAGGGACTATCAGAGCAAGATTACTATTTTAACTAAAGAAAATTATCAATTAAAGGGTTATTGATCATGGGTTTTGGTTTCTAACGTATCTCAATATATATATATTGAGATTACGTAAGAAGCCAAATACTCCAGAAATTTAATTCCACATTCAATCAAACTTTAGTATTAATCTATTTATCAACTACTTTAACTTTAATAACATTGATACCCCGTTGTATCAAAGCATCATAATATTTATCATCTAAATGATCATCAGTGATGATAGTATCCACTGCATCTAAATCACAAACAACATTTGGGCTTCGTCGTCCAAACTTTGAAGAATCCGCTAATAAAATCAGTTTGGCAGCAGCTTTACTCATTGCCACACTACCGTGATAACTTTCATTAAAAGTGGTTACCCCACCAACCAAATCCACGCCATCAGCACCCATAAACAGTTTATCAAATGAATAGGATTCAAATGCTGCAATAGCTGAAGCATTATTACTATGAAACGAAGCGGATTTACGACGAAATGTGCCACCTGTTAATATAATATTTTGGTCATTATCATTAGCAACGAGCTCATTCACCATATGTAAGCTGTTGGTCATGATAGTTAAATTATTGAATTGAGCTAGCATAGGAATCATTTGTGCAACGGTACTTCCTGCATCAAAAATAACAGAATCCCCGTCATGAATAAGTGTTGCCGCTTCCTGTGCTATTGCTTTTTTTTGTGCCGTATTAATATAAGTTTTGTGATCAATCGCACGGTCACCAATTTCGCGATTTAACATTGCACCACCATAAGTCCGTAGTACAAGCCCACTTTCATAGAGTTGAGTAAGATCTTTTCGAATAGTGGTACCCGTCGTTTGAAAATGGGTAGCTAGCTCATCAACACTCACTTGCCCATTTTTTTGCAGATATTCTAAGATTGCAGTTTGTCGTTGCCTTACTTTCATGATTGGAGTCCATTATTACTGTTCAATAACAGAATTAATTTATTGTATAAAATATTATACTTCATCATGAAAGAAAATACTTTTCAAAATAAAAGATAGGGATTATTTGTTTGCTTTTAATGCAAGAATCAAGGCGCTTTGTGACGCAAAATCATTGGGGAAAATGGTTTCAGGCATAATATCGGTAATATTTAGTCCCAATAATTGTGGTATTGGTTTTGGCAATGCAAAAACGGTCACTCCTTTCATCCATACTGAATCAATCACTTTTTTATCGTGATCTAATGATAGCGCGATTAAAACTTTCGGTTTAAAACGTTGAGTTTGGCTACAACCAACACCTAAGTAAGTGCCTTTCTTCATCGATAAAAATGCTCGATTAAAACGACGAATTTGAAACCAGCCAAGTATTATCTGTATACTCCAAGCAATTAGAGCCAATAAGGCTAACGTTGATGTCGTATCCATTATTATCTCCTTTTTACCAGACCAGAAAAGAGATGTGCGAAAGGCATCGCTATACCTTCGCACCAAATTGAGTTAAAACATAACTTGTCCACCCGTAATATTAATTGATTGTCCTGTACAATATGATGCTTTATCGCTTGCATAAAATAACAATACGTTAAGCACATCTTGATAATCACAACCTCGTTTGAGTGGCACTTTATCAATATAAACTTGTTCAACTTGGTTTTCTGGTATACCAAGTTTTTTAGCATATTGTGGAATCAAGGATTGAAACATTGGCGATTTTAATAAGTTACCCAGCATCAATGAATTAACCGTAATTCCGTAGTCAGCAAGATCGAGTGCTAAAGATTGCGTTAATCCAACGCCACCAAATTTTGCGGCGCTATACCCTGAATTGTGTTTGCTACCGACTTTGCCCGATTTAGAGTTAATTTGTATAATTCGACCGGCAGTTTTATATTTAATCATTAAATTAGCAAATTCACGTGCACATAAAAAATAACCGGTAAGATTAACATTGACGGATAATTGAAAGTCTTTCAATACGAAATGAGTAATGGGTGCAGCTTTAGCAACACCGGCACTGTAAACCATTAAATCCATTCGTTTAAATGTATTATCAACTTCTTGTGCTAGCTGTCGCACGCTCTCCTCATTTGTTGCATCGACCCCAAAACCTTTTGCTGTTCCTACCCCATATTTTTTATTTATTACTTCAGCAACTTTATTTGCATTATCAAAATTTAAATCTGCAACGGCAATTTTATACCCAGCATCAGCAATACCTTCAGATAAAAAAGCCCCTAAGGTTTGTCCACCACCTATAATGACTGCTACTTGTTTCATTTTCTGTTCCTTAAATAGTTAAAATTATAATTTCATCATCGATATTAAGTTGATTAGGTATTTCACCAGTAACATGCACTGACCCCGGTAATTCAGCTTCACGATTCCCATCAAATCTTAATGTGAGATGACCTAACTCTTTAAAATTGGTTGTGGCGACTTCCCCAACCGAAGTTATACGATAAGTGTGCTTGCCTAATTGAATGCATTGCCCTATTTCAAGATTCTGCCTTAACTCGTCATGACTATGTATAAAGCAATAATCGGCTAAATCAGACGGTGCACCTTCTTTAAACAGGATTAGCATGCCATCTGCCAACGCTTCTTTGGCAAAGTCACCAATTTGTTTAACTTTTGAATGGTAGATAACTTTTGACATCTTTGACCTTCTCTATTCGTTTGCTTATTGATAAATAAATAACGACACTGCCCACGCAATTAAAACCGTTGGCGCGCCAGTTAAGAAACGACTGACTAAAACAGCGGGAACCCCAACACGCACGGTATCTTGTTTCGCTTCGGCAAGAGACAAACCGACAGGAATGAAATCACAAGCAGCTTGAGCATTAATGGCAAACAAAGCAGGTAAAGCTAAGTGTGGCGGAATATTACCAAGACCAATTTGAACACCAACTAACGTCCCGATGACTTGTGCAATAACCGCACCGGGTCCTAAAAATGGCGAAAGTAATGGAAAAGAACAAATAAGCGCTAAAATAACCAGACCAAGTGGATTATCAGCTAATGGAACTAAGCCATGAGCTATTAAATCACCTAATCCTGAGGCAATAATAATACCAATTAAAGCCGATACAAATGCCATAAACGGTAAAATAGTTTTAAGAACAGTTTCAATCGTATCTCGACCAGCTTGAAAGAATACGGCAACACCTGATCCCATACCGATACCGATTTTTGCTAATAAACCATCGCTTTGTTCGGTAATTTTTTTACTACTGTCATACTCTTTAAAATTATTTGTGTGCACTTTTTGATGTGAATTGTTTGTAACAGATGCTTTCTGGATGTCACTATCCATCTCTTTTTCAATCACACTAATATTATTGGATTTTACGGCTGAGACATAAATATCTTCCAAAATATATTGGGCAAGTGGCCCTGATTTACCTGTCGCATGAATATTAATTGTAGGCACTCTATTTTTAGGATAGATACCACATCTTAATGTGCCACCACAATCAATGACAGCAACCCCAATTTCATCCTTAGGCGGTTCCCCTTCTTTAAAACCATCAATAGCTTGCCAACCCGTTAATTTTTCTAAAGTATCAACAATTGCTGGTCGGGTACCTGCTGCAATGTAGACAATTTTTTTACCCGCTATAATTGGCAGCTCTAAAGGTCCACCCCAACCGGCTTCACCTTTTTCAATTCGAATAAATTTCATCATGTTCATTTCCTTGTTTATTCCTTTTAGTTATAGATGTACCTTTCGATCTAATTTAATGCCCATTTTTCTTTCAAAAATAGCAGTACAAAAATCAGTAATCCAACCTCTAAAAAAGTTGGTGAATAAGCCAACTAAAAAATAACTTACAGCCAATGGTCCTAAAGGAAGGTTTAAGGTTGTTAACCCGGCCGCGATACCTAAATAAACAAAAAGTTCACCGGGATTAACATGAGGAAATAACCCATTCATTGAATGGCAGCTGTAAGAAGATGCCGCATAATAACTAGGTTTATAAAACTCGGGCATAAAACGCCCTAGGCTAAGCGTCATCGGATTACAAAAAACAAATGTGCCTATTAAAGGTAACAATAAATATCGTGAAATAGGATTGCCTGCACAAGCTTGCGCTAAGCGCTCAATACGGTCTTGCCCAATGAATTTGATTACGGCATTCATAACCACTAACAGTGAAATTAACAGTGGTAATATTCCCGTAACCATACCGACAAACACTTTTCCACCTTCTTGAAATAAGCCGATAAACCATTCGGCTCCATATGAAATTGTATCAATCATAATTTCTCCTCATTAATTAAACTTCAAACAAAGAGTATCAATTTCAAAAACACAAAACTTTTAACTATGTCACAATTTGAAATAAATTCTTTTATTGTGAAAGAATTTATTTCAAATAATGCTTTATTTAGAATAAAAATAAGAATCATAGACTGCTGAAATAGCAGTAATAGTTAAAAATAGCTCATTTTGATTGGACTTTAGTTAAGACTTGGCGTAATTTGGTATAGGAAAGTTAAGCAATTTTTACAATTCACCTATAGGAGAATATTAGATGGCTAAAAGTACTACCTCCAAAAAAACGACTACAAAAAAACCGTTATCTGCCAAAAGTACAGCTACTGCAAAAAGACTACAACAATCTGCAATTTTATTTCCAACTGATTTAGGTCAAAAAGCGTCTAAAGATATCTCTGGAGCAATGAATTCTGTGTTAGCCGATGTCTTTGCTTTGTATTTAAAAACTAAAAACTTCCATTGGCATGTCAGTGGTCCACATTTTCGTGATTACCATTTAATGTTAGACGATCATGGAGATCAACTATTTGCAATGACTGATCCGATTGCTGAACGTGTACGTAAATTGGGCGGAACAACGTTACGTTCAATTAGTCACATCTCTAAATTACAAAGTATTTCTGACAATAATGCAGATTTTGTTGAGCCGTCTGATATGCTTGCTGAACTTTGTCAAGATAATATTAGATTAACAGAACGAATGCGTGTTGCTCATGATATTTGTGATAAATATAATGATTCAGCAACAGCAAGCTTAATTGAAGAATGGATTGACCAATCAGAAAGACGAGCTTGGTTCCTATTTGAGACAGGACGTAAATTGGATTCATCAGGACATTAAAACACCGTAATGATCTGTAATATTTTAAATAAGAGACACTCATGGTGTCTCTTTATTTTCAATTTAAGGGGACCCAAAATGAGTAAAAAAATTGCAGTACTCGTTGGTAGTTTACGTAAAGGTTCATATAATTTAAAAGTAGCTAAAATCCTTAAAGAAATTGCCCCTTCTTCACTTTCCTTATATTTAATCGAAATTGGCGATCTTCCCTTTTATAATGAAGATATTGATACCGATACCCCACCAGCATCTTACACTTTATTTCGCAACGAAATAGCGGATTGCCAAGGCGTGATTTTTGTCACACCTGAATATAACCGAGGTTTGCCTGCTGTGATCAAAAATGCAATTGATGTCGGCTCACGTCCTTATGGTAAAAATGTCTGGGCAAAAAAACCAGCCGCAGTGATTTCGGTCTCACAAGGTGCAATTGGCGGTTTTGGTGCTAATCATCAACTACGTCAGTCACTAGTTTTTCTAGATATGCCAACCTTACAACAGCCTGAAGCTTATATTGGTGGTATCAGTGCCGCTTTCGATGCGAATGGCAATATTTCAGAAAAAACCCGAGAATTTCTTTCATCAATTATTCAAGCTTACGCAGTATGGGTTGAAAAATTAAGCTAATCCTTTATCATTTTAGGTAGGCATAATTATTAGATGATAGCGTTTATAAATGGCAATATTTTTTCCAAGCAACGAACAAGAGTTATTAGATCGAGCAAAACTTGTTGCTGGATATACATTTGGTGAAATTGCTCAATATTTAGGCATGCCAATTCCTGACAATTTGACTAAACAAAAAGGATGGGTTGGCAATCTTATTGAAACGTTTTTGGGAGCCAATGCCGGTAGTAAAGCTGAACGAGATTTTAGTAATTTGGGCATCGAACTAAAAACAATTCCAATTGATATGCATGGTAAACCATTAGAAACGACCTTTGTCAGTGTAGCACCATTAATGGCAAATCATGGTGTGATTTGGGAAACAAGCCATGTGAAATATAAATTATCTAAAGTACTTTGGATCCCAATCGAAGGGGAAAGATCTATCCCACTTGCCAATCGTAAAGTTGGCAGTCCTATTTTATGGATACCCTCAAAAGAACAAGAACAGCAACTCAAACAAGATTGGCAAGAACTGATGGATATGATTGCATTAGGTCATGTTGAAAAAATTACAGCACATTATGGCACATATTTACAAATAAGACCTAAAGCGGCAAACGGTAAAGCTTTAACCGAAGCGGTAGGAGAAAATGGTCAAACTATTTTAACACGTCCACGTGGTTTCTATCTTAAAAAGTCTTTCACCAAGCAAATTTTACACAACGCTACTTACCAATAAATACTATCATCATTTTATTCATTATATATCAAATAGTTATATTTTTTTAATGACATTCAAGTAATTTTAGCAATTCTAACTTAAATGTTTTTTTAATCGATTCTTCTTTCTTGTTGTTCAGTTAAATTGGTTTGTTGTGTTAATTATAAATTGAGGTAGTAAAGCATGAATACGCAAAACGAATCAATTTAACTACAACAAATAATACGTTTTTCGATATTCCCGTTGCTATTAACCAACTGATTGTATGCATTTATTCAAATCTAAGAAAAGAATTTAAATAATATCAAGCATTAAAATTTTGGAGTTACGTTGATAATTATAAAGTTGCTTTTTTTTAATCGGTAAATCATCAACTTCAGCTGGGTTAAATCCCTTTTCTCTAAACCAATGAATACTACGCGTTGTTAGCACAAAGATTTTATTGAGTCCTAAATTTTGTGCTCTACTTGCAACCGTATTAATTAACAAATCACCTCTGGATGAATTGCGATAATCCGGATGAATGGCTACACATGCCATTTCACCCATTTTTTCTTCCTGATAAGGATAAAGCGCTGCACAACCAATAGTCATATTGTCACGTTCAATAATTGTGAATTTATCAATTTCCATTTCCAATTGCTCTCGTGAACGCTTAACTAAAATACCTTGTTCTTCTAATGGACGAATCAATTCTAAAATACCACCAATATCGTTTATGGTCGCTAAGCGAATTTGCTCCGAATGCTCTTTAGCAACTTGCGTTCCTATGCCATCCCGTGAAAATAGTTCTTGCAAAATAGCGCCATCAATTAAATAGCTAACTAAATGACTACGCCTAACACCATTTCGACAGGCTTTTGAAGCGGCTTTCAAAAAGCGAGCTTCACTGGATAGATATTTACCTAATTGCTGTTTACGATTGACATAGTTGTCAGCATCGATTGGGAAAAGGTCAGTAATAACTTTACCTTGTTCATCAAGTACACCCTGCTCAGCACAAAAGCTGATTAACTTTTCAGCTTTGACTCGAATCGCCACTTCGGCAGCGACATCTTCTGAAGCTAAATTAAAGCTTTCTCCAGTCACTGATACACCAACCGGCCCTAATAGCACAATTGAACCACGATTGAGTTGCTCATCAATTGCCTCATTGTTAATACGACGAATTTTACCCGTATGGCAATAATCAATTCCCTCATCTATTCCTAAGGGTTGAGCAATAACAAAATTACCGCTGACAACATTAATATGAGCTCCTTGTAATGGGGTATTATTTAAACTCATTGATAAACTGGCTGTAATATTCAGTTGTAACATACCAGTTACTTGCTTAATGATATCCAAAGTAATGGCATCTGTAATTCGGGTGTTTTTGTGGTATTTCGGCTCAATATTGTGATTTTTAAGTGATTCATCAATTTGATTGCGTGCTCCATTGACAATAACCAATTTGATTCCAAGACTATATAGCAATCCAATATCACTAATAATACTTGAATAGTTATTACTTTTTAGCACAGCTCCTGTTAATAAAATAACAAAAGTTTTTCCATGATGAGCATTGATATAAGGTACAGAATGCCTTAATCCTTCAACTAACTCGGTTGTTCGCTCTTTCATTTTCGCAATCACCCAAATTGAATATTTATTCATATTTTTTGTATTTTTATTTATTTGCGAACAATAATCAAGCAATATTTGATAAAATTTTAACAAGATAAAATCATAAGTTAAGTAACAAAAGAAAAACCTGTATTCAACAGTGTGTTGTTTATCAAAATATTATTAAAAGTGGTAACAAAAACAAAATCTACGTATAAAAAAAGCATACCATTATTGTATGCTTTTTAAACTGAGAATAAATTTAAGTAATGCACTAAAAAACGAGTATTATTTATTCACCGTTTTTTGTCATAATTAATATCAACATCTCCTAAAATTTCATTAAATGATTTATTTATTAATATTAAAGATTATGCGATAGCGCATTAATACGATAACCGCTAGTAATGTACCTAAACCTGCAATGATTGCATCACTTAACATGATATATCTTAAACCAAAATTTGTAGATATCCAGCCAATTAAAAAGGGAATGACTGTCGTTGCAACGCTCGATGAAGTGAAGAAAATGCCCAATACTTTACCCTTTCCTGATGGAAAAAATTCAGCCATGGTCGTTAATGCAAGCTGTAATACACCGCCTGCAGCAGTGAAACCAAGCACAAATCCTCCGACAATACACATTGTTGGTGATGGATTGAGATACAATACGATAAGCATTAACATAGATAACAGCGGATAGACAACCACAATATATACAGGTTTGATTAAACTTTTGACCAATATTGAAGTTAAAAAGACACTAGCAAGGGTACCTAGACCATACGAAGAGAATGCCTTAACCGCTCCTGCTGAATCCATACCAGCGACAGTTTGAGAGAAATCCTTTAAACATGAAGAAACCAGATAAAATGTTGCGGTAGAGGTAAAACCTATCACAATAAAACAGATACCTTCAATCCAAAAATTTGATTTATGTTTTAAAGTTGGCGCTTCTTCAGTAATCGTTTGTAAACCTTTTTCTTCTTGTTCTGGTGTGATTTTATGATTTGGGAATGGCATTTTCAGTACAACTAATGCATTTAATGCGAGAATAAAACAACATAAGATAAATGACCAACCGTAATATCCTTCACTCGCCATAATAATACCCATAATGATAGGTAGTACCGATTGACCTGCGGCAATCGCTGCTTTAGTTAATATCGATGCAGAGCCAGGCGATTTTGGAAAAGCTTCCATTAATGCAGGATAAGTACCGGCATCAAGTGTTGAATTAGCTATACCGCCTAACACCGCAAACATAAAGGCAATTTCAAAACTCGGGCTTACCAAAATACCAACTAAAAAACCAATATAAAATAATCCGCCTAACGCAATAAAAGGTTTTCGCCCATACTTATCGGATAACGTTCCCATAACAAAGAGGACTAGCAAGCGCCCCACGCCTAACCCCATCATGACATCATAAACACTTTTTTTTGCCTTGCCTATTAAGTCAGTTTGTTCAGGGGTAAGTGCATCTTGCGTAATATTAAATAAGTAAGCAATGTCAGGATTAAACTGAGCAGCTAAATAATCAATATTCAAACCAAGTATTATTGCCCCCATTCCATGCACAAAGTAGTTTATATATAAACAGATCGAAGTGCCTAAATATCTATTTTTCATTTATTATTTCCTGTAAAAATTAATTTTCAAAACACTAAAATAAATTTTACTCATCATGTAAATAACATTGAGTTTTAAATTTTTTTCATATCTATCACTTTGGTAAAACGGAAATAGACAATCAGCGCTAATACCACACTAGTCAGCGCAATAACAAAATCGGTCAAAATGGCATAACGTACATCAATTTTCGCTAATTTAGGTACTATCAATGGAATAACAGTAAAAGAGAATCCGCTAAAAGTATACATACAACCAACGGCAATACCTTTATGGGTTGGAAATAATTGTTGCATGACGACTAACGTTAGTTGAAGTACGCCACCTGCAGCAGTAAACCCCATTCCAATAGCAACAAAAAAACACATCTCCGAAGATATATTGAAATAGAAAAGAATGAGCACAAGAGCGGATAGAGCAGGAAGAATAATGATGCAATCTATTGGCTTTAAAAAATATTTGACTATAAATGCAGTAACAAACACAGAAATAATTGATGCTCCGCTATAATAGCTAATCAACTGGTTAGCTTCAAATTCATCCATATTCACACCTTGAACCGCTATGGTTGGCAACCATTGTGAAATGACCAAAAATGTTGCTGTGGTGGTAAACCCCATGATAATTAATAGCACACCTTCAATAGCAAATTTTGGGGTATCTTTAAAATAATTATCACTTCCTTCACACCCCGTAATAGCAATTTTTTTAGAAGGAAATTGGGTTGGTGCAAGCAATATTCCATTGATTATCAAAAATGCAGCAAAAGAAAGAAATGCCCAACCATACCAGATATGATATTCACCAAAAAAAGTAACGATAAAAGGTAATATTAATGTTCCAATTGAAATGAACGCTTTAATCAATACACTAGCAGAACCTGCTGATCGAGGAAAACACTCAGTTAATGTAGGCATAGAGCCAGTATCTAAACAGGAGTTTCCAGCCCCAATAGCAATAGCGAGACAAAAGGCGATATGAATGTCAGTGCAAAACGTCATACCTACAAAAAAGATTACATAACATGCCATTCCTAAATAGATAAAAAGTTTACGACCAAATATATCTGACAAGATTCCACCAGCTAGCATCAAAGATATTTTTCCTATCCCAATACCAGAAGCAACATAGCCAAGTTCAACAATATCGGTATTGAGTTGTTTTGAAAGATCATTTGAAAATTGCATGATTACGATTAAAGCAATACTTTGTATAATGTAATTTGCGTAAATAGAGCTGACAATCCCATAAGAATTGACCTTTCGATTATCCATTGGTAGTACTCCATAGCTAAAAATTAAAAATATAAAACTATAATTGCTTTCAATATACAATCATCAATCTGAATCTAAAAGAGATAAGTATAATTTTATTGCTAAACTTTAATGTTGGTCACATTTATTTATAGATTCTAATAAATTCATAAATAGAAAAATATAGTATTGATTAATATACGAACCAAAAAATAAATTTATTCTATAGTATTTTAAGAATTTATTCTTTTTTTTTATAAAAAATGCCACATTGAATGTGGCACTTTGGAAGAAAGGAAGAAAATAGTATATTAATTCTGCAAAATTTGAAGAATTTCACTAAGAATTTGACTTTCATCTTGATCAACATTGATTACATGATGTGCTGCATCATGATATAAAGGTAATCTATCTGCTAATACTTTTTCCATTTCATCAACGATGGATAAGCCTGTTAAGGATGGTCTTTGGGCAACATTAGGATCTTTCATTAAGCGTGCGGCTAATGTTGCCGCTGGAGCAGATAAAAAGATCACTGTTCCATTTTGTTTCATGAAGTCACGATTATGTTCAGCTAATACCATCCCACCTCCAGTTGCGATAACACGTGACGATTTGGTCGTATCAATCAGGACTTGACTCTCTCTTGCTCTGAATCCTTCCCAACCTTCTTTTTCGACGATTTCTGCAACGGTTTTTTGGGTAGTTTCCAGTAAATGGCAATCTGTATCAACGAAAGAAAATGACAGCTTATTTGCAAGCATTTTTCCTATAGTTGTTTTACCTGCTGCTCTTGCACCAACTAAAAAAATTGTCTTATTCATATTGGATCCTTTCATATTTACAGATTGAAAAATATATCACTATGCTAGTGATTCACTTCAGCTTTTGCAACAATTTTTTTACATATTGTTTATCAAAACAAACGGCATTGATTTTTATAAATTTAATTTAATTTTTTATCAATTTTTTGTAAATAAAAATTTACACCCTTTATTCTGTCACTTTATAAATTTATATTATCATCTATAATCTACTAACAAAGTTTTTCTAAACCACGAAAATAGAGTTCCGTTGCAATTGATTGATGTAAGCGCCACTGTATGACATCAAGATCTGGGTTTACCTTTTTAAATTCTTCAAATGTCATGAAATAACGAATAGTATTACTTCCTACTCTATCATTAATACTATTGATGATAATATTTACTTTATCAGTACGAAGTTTTTTTAGCGCTTTCATTGCATTAGCCACAAATTCCGGTACAGGCTCTATGCCTTTTTCCCAATCGTGCCAAGTTTTCGCATCAGTTTTACCAATATATTCGCTTGCTTCTGGCACTTTTAGCATAAGAAAACGGCGATAAGCTTGCAATTCTAGGTTAGTCATAATTACTCCTTCTAATAACAGACTAATTTTATACAATAGAATAAAAACCAATTAAAATCGAAAATTAGAATTTTTTAGCAAATTGTATAAATCGTTTATCAAACACATTTAATGATGCAAAATGGTTCAATGTATTGAATTTTTACTAAATACTTATTTTTCAGCTAAAGCATCTATAACAGCTTGTTTTGCCCGGTCAGATAAATCTTTTCCTGTCCAAATTTTGAATTGGGCATTCGCTTGACCGATAAACATTTCTCGTCCCGAAATTGATTCCCATCCCGCTTTTTCAGCTTCTTGTCTAAAACGAGTATGATATGGAGTATACACAATGTCATATGCAATACCTTTTCCTTTGAACCAAGAATATTCATAAGGTGTCTGATCTTCAAATTTACCTTTCATACCTAATGGCGTAGAATTGATAATAATTTGTGCTTCAACTTTATCACGGTCTTCCCAAGCAACCGTTTTTAGATTAAATTCTTTGGCAAGCTCTGACGGCAAATCTGTTACAATATCCGTTACAGTAATATCGGTATAACCTAGATCATGTAAGCCAACTACCGCAGCTCGAGCTGCACCGCCTGCGCCAAGTAATAGCACTTTTTTGTAGTGTGGCGGTAGCTGCTTTTCTTGAAGAGGTTGCATAAAACCAACAATATCTGTGTTATCACCACAAAGCTTATCACCATCCCAATAAACCAAATTTGCAGCACCTGCTTTTTTGACATGTTCAGTCACTTCATCTAAATAAGGAATAATAGCTTGCTTATGTGGAATTGTGACACACAATCCGCGAATATTTAATAATCTTACAGATTTAAAAAGCGTAGGAATATCTTCTGGTGGTGTTGAAAATGGAACCAAAACCGCTGGAATGCCATAATCTTGAAATGATGTGGTATGAATTAGTGGACTCAAACTATGTCCTAAAGGATAACCGATAATGCCGTAAATACTATAAGGCGTGAACTGGCTCATGTAATCTCCTTGAAAGTTAGAAAATTAAACCGAATAAATAAATTCTGTCATTCATTGTATTAAAGCATATTTATTATAAAATTAAATCATTTTTTCTAAAATTATAGATACCCTTAATGATTTGTTTTATAACAATTTGTTTAATATATAGAATTTAAATTTGATGAGTAAAAGCAATGTTAAATTGTTTAGAAAATTCATCGATAATAAACTTTTTTATATTTTTTAATGAAAATCGATCATTGATAAGGTTTATCACATCACAAACCTTATCATTATTCTGATATGCCAAATCCCCTATGATAAATTCATGCTAGTTGATAAAATTTATCGACCAAAAATCGCATCATCACTGTGTTCAATTAAGAAATGATAAAACTTCTGCGCTGCCGGTAATAACGGTCTATTTTCCATTGTCGCAATAAATATATCTCTTTTTTGATAATTTTTGCTCATTGGTACTAATGTTACATTGAACTCTTCAGGTATATGTACTCTCGGCATAATACCGATACCATAATTAATCGATACTAATCCCATCATGGCGCTTTCTGTTTCAACATGACAAGCTATGTTCGGCTTGATGCCCGTTTTATTTAACATGTCATCGATCACACTTTTCATCCCACTTCGTTCTGTAAATAAAATAAGGGGTTCGTGAATTAAGTCTTTTAAATCAAGTTTTTTACGCTTAGATAAAGGATGATCATTAGAGATAATAAAAACTAATTCTTGTTTAGTTAACTTTTGAAAATGAACATCTGGTTCATCTTGTAAACGTGAACAGATAGCTATCTCGTATTTTTTGTCTCTTAATCCTTCAATGATATTTTGTGACATTCCTTCATAAAAAGAGAAAGTAATGTCTTTATTCTCAGGTTGAGCTAAAAACGCCTTGATAATTTTTGGAATATAATTGGAACTAATAGAATAGATAAAAGCAAGTCCAATATGACCATGTGAAACACTGGTTAACTCTTTAACAAACTGTTCGCCTTCTGATAATGCCGTTAGTGCTTGTTCTACATAAGTAAGATATTGTTTTCCTTCTTTTGTTAGTTCAACATTTCGGCCTCTTTTTTGAAATAATTTAATCCCAACCTCTTTTTCCAGTTCTGATATAGAATGACTAAGGCTTGGCTGACTGATTGAAAAATATTCTGATGTTAATGTGTAATGTTGAGTTTTAGCAAGCACTTGGAAATATTTTAGTTGTTTAAGATTCATGTGATCAAACTCTCTTTACTTAGTTATACAAAAGACAGTATAGGAGAATTTTCCATTAACACAATATTTGTATTTTATTTAACTCAGTTAAATTTAAACTTATTTTTTTCTTAAACAAGATAATACTTGAGAATTTGCCGATAAAAGCGTATACTTCGCTACCTCATTATTGTGGGTGTAGTGTGAGAGGTGAAACTGCTTCTCAAATAGAGCTGCAGCAAACTAAAAGCCTGACGAGGTTAATTCCATTAACATATTACGCCCAAGGCTTAAGCATAGAAATTTTGGAGAATTATTGACATGTCACGAGTATGCCAAGTAACAGGAAAAAAACCTTTAGTAGGGAATAATCGTTCTCATGCGATGAATGCTACTAAACGTCGTTTTCTACCAAATCTTCAAACTCACCGTTTTTGGGTTGAGAGTGAAAAACGTTTTGTAAAATTACGTGTATCAGCTAAAGGTATGCGTACTATCGATAAAAAGGGTATTGATGCAGTTTTAGCTGAACTTCGTGCCCGTGGTGAAAAGTACTAATAAGGAAACCCTATCATGGCAAAAGGTGTACGCGAAAAAATTAGATTAGTTTCTTCTGCTGGTACAGGTCATTTTTATACCACTAGCAAAAACAAAAGAACCATGCCTGAAAAAATGGAGATCAAAAAATACGATCCTGTTGTTCGTCAGCATGTTATCTATAAAGAAGCTAAAATCAAATAATTTTAGATAAATACCAAAAACCCAGCAAAAGCTGGGTTTTTTTATGTTTATCGATTACCTATCATTATCAAATTAAACTTCTATTAATAGTCCATATGTATTCTTCTATTATCTACATGGATAATTAAAAAATATTGATTGTTACAAACTATCACATAAACAGAATATTAATGAAGATAAGCATTTACCACTTAAATTCAATTATAAAAAAAGCTCCAGTTTTTATCCTGAAGCTTTTTGGAAAGTTATAAAACTATTTTTTATTTTAAATATTGCTGTTCATATGCTTGGGCTTTTTTATCATCAAATACATGTTCCCAGCGAGCAATAACAATAGCCGCTAAGGCATTACCAACCACATTAACCACGGTGCGCCCCATATCTAATATACGCTCAACCCCCATAATATAACCAATGCCGTCAAGCGGTATTCCAACACTACCTAATGTCGCAGAAAGCACCAAAATTGAAGCTCCCGGTACACCAGCAATCCCTTTCGATGCAACCATTAGTGTAATAACAACAATAATTTGATCGAGAATCGACAATTCCATACCGAAAAGCTGAGCTAAAAAGATAACAGTGATACTTTGATATAATGTTGAACCATCAAGATTAAATGAATAACCTGTTGGAATAACAAAGCTGGTTATGGATTTTGGCGCACCATAGGCTTCCATCTTTTCAATAATTTTAGGTAATGCAGTCTCTGAACTCGCTGTTGAAAAGGCAATAACTAACTCTTCTTTTAATATTCGTAAAAGTTTAAAAATACTGAATCGGCACAATTTACAAACAAGTCCTAAAACGACAATTGTAAATATAATCATTGCCGAATAAACCGTAACAATAAGTTTGAATAATGGTAATAAAGATTCAAAACCATATTTTGCCACCGTGACAGTAATAAGTGCAAAGACACCTATCGGCGCATAACGCATAATCATATTGGTCACTTTGAACATGGTATCAGAAACAACTTTTAAGAAAAATACGAAAGGTTCTCGTTGCTTATCAGGTAAAGACATAAGCCCTAAACCAAAAAATACGCAGAAGAAGATCACAGGTAAAACAGCACCATCACTCATTGCTTTAAAGATATTAACAGGAATCATCTCTAAAATCATGACGATTAAGCCATGTGGTTTTTCGCTTTGTTCTTGAGCTGCTTTAGCAAAATTACTGACATCAGTAGTTGCTAAAGTTGAAGAATCAATACCAGCCCCAGGTGTAAATAGATTCCCCCAAAGAAGCCCCAACAAAATAGCAATAGTTGTGATAATTTCAAAATAGAGAATTGTTTTAAAGCCTAAAATACCTAATCGCTTTGAACCGCCAATGCCTGCAATACCTAAGGTTAATGTGCTTAGTATAATCGGCAATACGATCATTTTAATTAAGCGAATGAAAATTTCCCCAGCTGGTTGAAAGACATTAACGATTAAAAATTGGTAATCCGAATGCAAAGGATGGTTTGAATCAGAAAGTTCGAAAAGATAAGCACCTACAGCCACGCCTAGAATTAATGCTATTAAGATTTGCCATGCAAGATTTGATAATATTTTTTTCATTAAAAATGACATCTAATACTATTCCTTTTTGAGGTTTTCTAAAATAAAAAAGGACTAGCTATATAACTAATCCTTCTTAATAATTAAAAATTATTCTTCGGACTCCTGAGCTGAATTATCCAGCTCGTCTCTCTGCTGCGATGATACTGATTCCACATCATCATCTTCGGTTTCAGCGATTCGTTGCAGACCCACAACTTTTTCGTTATCGGCTGTGCGAATCAATCTTACACCTTGTGTATTTCGACCGACAATACTTACTTCTGAAACGCGTGTGCGTACTAACGTTCCGGCATCAGTAATTAGCATGATTTGATCAGTTTCATCCACTTGTACAGCACCAACCACAGCGCCATTTCGTTCACTGACTTTAATCGAAATCACCCCTTTTGTTGCCCGAGATTTTGTTGGATAAAGCTCTTGTTGAGTACGCTTACCATAACCATTTTGCGTTGCGGTTAAAATCGCACCATTGCCTCGAGGGACGATAAGTGACACTACTTTATCATCACTTTCAAGTTTAATGCCACGCACACCTGCAGCGGTACGCCCCATTGCTCGAACTTTATTAGCAGGGAAGCGAACAACTTTACCATTAGCAGAGAACAGCATGATGTCTTCCGTATCTGAAACTTGAGTGATTTCGTCATCATCTGACTCGATGTCTTCATTCACTACATCATCATTCAGTTCTTCATCATCAATGGCTGATGATTCATTACTCGTTAAATCGACACCGATTAACTCATCATCATCACGTAAGTTGATTGCAATAATACCACCACTACGTGGGCGACTAAATTCAATAAGAGAAGTTTTCTTCACGGTTCCTTGAGCAGTCGCCATAAATACGCAATGTTCATCGTCAAATTCCCGAACAGGTAAAATTGCGGTGATACGTTCATTTTCTTCAAGTGGTAATAAATTAATAATTGGACGACCACGTGATCCTCGACTTGCCTCAGGTAATTGATAAACTTTCATCCAATATAAGCGACCACGGCTTGAGAAGCACAAAATAGTATCATGGGTATTAGCAACTAATAATTTTTCAACAAAATCTTCTTCTTTGATTTTGGTTGCTGATTTACCTTTACCACCACGACGTTGAGCTTCATAGTCTGAAAGCGGTTGATATTTCACATACCCTTGATGAGAAAGGGTAACAACAACATCTTCTTGTGCAATCAGATCTTCAATATTAATATCCGCACTACTTGCCGTAATTTCCGTTCGTCTTGCATCTTGGAACTGATCGCGTATCGCTTCAAGCTCTTCACGTATCACCTCCATTAATCTTTCAGGACTTGCCAGAATATATAATAGTTCACCGATTTGAACTAATAACTCTTTATATTCATCAAGAATTTTTTCATGTTCAAGTCCGGTTAAACGATGCAAACGAAGATCTAAAATTGCTTGAGCTTGCGCCTCAGAAAGATAATAGTGACCGTCACGAATACCGAATTCTGGAGCCAAATCTTCTGGACGAGCAGCATCATCGCCTGCTTTTTCAAGCATTGCCGCAACATTTCCAAGTTGCCAAGCTTGAGATAAAAGTTTACTTTTTGCTTCAGCTGGTGTTGCAGCTGCTCGAATTAACTCAATCACAGGGTCAATATTGGCAAGTGCAATCGCTAAACCTTCTAATACATGTGCACGTTCACGGGCTTTACGCAATTCGTAAATAGTACGGCGTGTTACAACTTCACGACGATGTAGCACAAAAGCTTCAATCATTTCACGTAAATTTAACAGTTTTGGTTGACCTTTATGTAAAGCCACCATATTGATACCAAACGAGACTTGTAATTGGGTTAATGAGAAAAGATTATTCAGTACAACTTCACCCACCGCATCTCGTTTAATTTCGATGACTATGCGCATGCCATCTTTATCCGATTCATCACGCAAAGCAGAAATGCCTTCAACTTTCTTATCTTTGACTAATTCAGCAATTTTTTCGATGAGTTTTTTCTTGTTAACTTGATAGGGTATTTCATTAACAATAATCGTTTCACGACCACTGTGATCATCAACTTCAATGGTTGCTTTAGAACGAATATAGATAATTCCACGGCCAGTACGATAAGCATTTTCTATGCCTTTTCGACCGTTTATTAATGCTGCGGTTGGAAAATCAGGCCCCTGAATATGTTCCATTAACCCTTCAATTGAAATATTTTCATCTTCAATATAAGCAAGGCACCCATTAATAACTTCTGTAAGGTTATGCGGTGGGATATTGGTCGCCATACCTACTGCAATTCCTGATGATCCATTAATTAATAAGTTAGGAATACGTGTTGGTAACACATCAGGAATCATTTCTGATCCGTCATAGTTTGGTGAAAAATCGACGGTTTCTTTATCAAGATCTGTCAGTAATGCACCTGCAAACTTTTGCATACGAATTTCGGTATAACGCATTGCTGCTGCCGAATCACCATCAACCGATCCGAAGTTACCTTGACCATCAACCAGCATATAACGCAGTGAAAATGGCTGTGCCATACGTACAATTGTGTCATAAACAGCTGAGTCACCATGCGGATGGTATTTACCGATTACATCCCCAACTACACGAGCTGATTTTCGATAAGGTTTATTCCAATCATACCCCGCTTCATGCATGGCAAATAAAACACGTCGGTGAACAGGCTTTAAGCCGTCACGAACATCAGGCAGTGCACGCCCGACGATTACAGACATAGCATAATCAAGGTAAGAGGATTTTAGTTCATCTTCAATGTTAACGGGAGTTATTTCTTTGGCTAGTTCGGTCATAACACCAAGTTCTCTTATTAATATAAATCATTAAAACAGCTTATAATTATAGCATATTATTCGCTATTATTGCAGAACTAAACTGTTTTTATTTTCATTATTAAGTATGATTAAACAAAGTATTTTCAATTAATTGGCATAAACAGTTTAAAATCATAGCATGCATCTCATAAGCCATCACTTTTTTGTAGGTCGGAATTCTAATTTCAATATCATTTTGACCTAATAAACCTATTACCTCTCCACCATCAAAAGCCGTTAGAGCAACAATTTTCATATCTTTAATGACCGCTTCTTGTACAGCTCGGATAATTGCTTTACTGTTCCCTTGGCAAGTTGCCACGATTAATATATCACCTTGTTGCCCCAATGCTTGTATTTGGCGTGCATAAATCTCTTCATGATTTTTAATCGCACTTAATAAAACATTATCAGACACTAAAGCGATAGCGGGGATACTAGGTCTTTCAATATCAATACTGGTAATTAATCGAGAAGTAAAACTTTGGACATTCGCAGCCGAAGAGCCATTACCACAACTCATAATTTTATTACCATTGAGTAATCCTTCAACGATGATGTTAGCGGCTTTTTCAATTGACGAACCTAAGGATTCAGCCATCACAATTTGTGTTTGAATACTTTCTGTAAAATAATTTTTAATTAAGTCTTGCACGTTTTCACCTAAAAATTAAAACGCATTAATAATCCATTGTTGGCTTTTACCAGTAATAGCAAAAACATCAAATCGAAACTCAGTTTCTTCAATATTCAAATTTTGCGCAATCATCCAAAGTTGCGCTGCCTGTTTAATTTTATTTTGTTTATTAGGCGTTATTGTCATTTCTGCATGACCAAAATGGGCATTTTTTCGATAGCGCACTTCTATAAAAACAAGGCATTGTTTGTCACGCATAACCAAATCAAGTTCCCCAAAGCGAAATTGACTATTTTTAGCTATAAGCGTTAAACCTTGCCCAAGCAGATACTGGCAAGCAATATTTTCAAAATGCTCGCCAATTTTTTTTCTATTCACTAATCGGTTCTGATTTAGTTGAGCTATTAGAATATTGTTGCCATGATAATGCGCGCGTTATTTCGCATTGTTCTGACGTTGATAATTTACCTGTCATTCCATCTAAAAAATTAGTTTGATTTGAACTTAATTGATTAAAACGATTTGCTAAACGCCAAGCATCTATTCCCATTGCATAAACACGCATTAAGGAATAATCCTTCTTAATACTGTCCGGCAACTCGATCGAGGTATCAAGTTGATTAGAAATGAGCGGAATTTCAGCATATTGCGTTTGATTTAAATCATAGTAGAAGTCATTAGATGCATTTGCGACATGACTTTTAGAACTTGAATACAGCGCAACACTCGCAGATGACGAGTGACCAATCGGTTTATCAGCTCCCATATCCAACATCGGTTTGATCAACGTTAATTCATCGTATGAGGAATAAATATAAATAGCATCAAAATCAGTAAAATTATCAACTAAACTCATTGATTCAGATGGCATATCAGTAAGAACAATAGGCTCACCAACAAGTTCGATACCAACATTTTTATTCATACTATCACTTAATGTTTTAGCATTTCCAAAATACTGGACATAAGCTGGTGAACTGTTAACTGAAAGTTGAGACCACTGTTTTGCAAAATTTTGTGCTACGCGTTTACCAAGTTCATTTTGTGGGACTAATAACAATGGTTTTAGTTTATTTTGTGCAAATATATGATTAGCTGCATCTTTTGCTTCATCTTCAGGAGATAATGCAAAATAACACATCTTGTTGCGGGTATCTGATTTATTCTCAACTTTATTCAATGCTAATACAGGAATACCCGGCGCCAATTGCTTGATATAGTTAACATCACCTTTTAATAAAGGTCCTACAATTAATTCTACATCTTTATCTTTAGCTTGTTGAATTAATTTATCTAATGAGGCACTTGCTGTATCAAACGTCACAATATTTTGTTGTGGTTCTTGTGGATAAAACTTCATGGCATCAAAATAACCTTGACGAATTGTTTCACCAAAAATATGTGAAGTTCCACTTAACGGTAATAACAATGCCACTTTTTTGCCTTCATTATCAACACTAAGTGTTTGTTCTCCCGTTAACATTGAAATAACACCATTACCAGGATGGTTAGGATATCGTATAGCCCAATCATGAAAAGCCTGTTTTAAATTTTCATTGTCAGAAGCACCATTTAGTGTAGTTGTTTGATAAGCGATACTTAATTCAATCCAACCTTGCAATATGGTTTCATTAGTACCTACAACAATTTTACCCATTTGATCGTTTTTTAACTTGCTGAAAAAACTCCATGTACTACTCAATACTTGTTGACGCTGATCTTTCGATGACCATTTTTCTAATTCAATATAGTCATGTGCTTGAGCATTAATATTTTTTTTGTCTAAAGCTAATTTGATGGAGTAATATCGATATAACTGTGAATTATTAAGCTCGTTAATAGATAAGGTATCAAGCTTAAATCGTTTTCCTGTTCTAACTGCGATTTCACCTTGAGATAAAATTTTATCTATTTTTTGTTCTGGATTGAGATCTGTCGACAACTTAGAAAGTAGTGTGTTAGCTTGTGAAAGCTTGTTTTCTTTAATTAATGCCCGAATAGCTAACAATTGCCAATTTGTTTTAGCTTCTCCAGAACTTGCTTCGACTTGTGAAAGATAATAACTCGAATCTTTGCTTTCATCAAAGCCAGAACCGTTTTTTGAAAAGCTCCCTGAACATCCAACTAAAAATGCTAATAATACTGATATTAACATTGTGTAAAATGAGCGTTTTATATTCATACCTATTCTCGTGTAATTTGTTGTCACTAAATTCGTTGTTAATTCATTGTTACTTAGTTTGGTTATGATAATGTGTTTAATTTAACTTCAAAAATAATCTATTTATTTTCAATTTATAATGACTTTTTAGTAAATTTGATCGTGCTAATTTATCGCATTTTTACTTGGGATATAGAAGAACACAACTATTTTCGCTTTATTATCTATTTACCGCGATTTGACCGCTAATTACATTACTCATTGATTTAAATCAGAACATATATCAATCAATATTAAGCTTTTTCGTTACATATATAAAGCTATACAGACAACAATATATAAACTATTTTGATGACTAATAAAGTATATTCTTTTACCTAAAAAATTAGCTTAGTTTAACTAACTACAGTCAATTAAAGAATTAATTATTTTTATCCCCAAATTCGTTGTACATGAACGGTAATTTCTTCTCGATCATGATAAAGCTGTTTTGCTTGAATTTGAACATTAATTTGATTGTCATTTAATATGTTATTGAGCAATTGTAAATTTTGTTTTACTTCTTCATAACGCTTTTTCATGGGTAATTTCAGATTAAAAATTGTTTCTCGACACCAACCATTGATAAGCCATTTAGTTATTAATTCTGTCACCTTAGTCGGTTTCTCAACCATATCACAAACTAACCAATAAATATTATGCTTTTTAGGCATAAATTTAAAGCCATCTTCTCGAAAATGTTTAACTTGCCCTGTTTCCATTAATTTCGGATTCATTGGACCATTATCAACGGCATAAACCATCATACTTCGTTTGACAAGCTGGTATGTCCATCCTCCCGGACAAGCGCCTAAATCAACAGCATTTAATCCACCTTTTAGTCTTTCTTCCCATTCTTCATAGGGAATAAAGATATGAAACGCTTCTTCAAGTTTTAATGTGGAACGGCTTGGGGCATCAACTGGAAATTTTAACCGAGGTATCCCCATATAGAACGGTGAATTATTTTCACTTAGTGAATAACCAACATAACAACTATTATTATTTAGAAATAACACATGAATAACAGGGCGGGTTGGATTTTGGACTTTTAATAAAATCCGATGATTTCTTAACGCTTGCCGAAGCGGAACAGTAAATTTGCGACAAAACCCCGCCAACGCTTTTCCTTCATTAGTATCTGCCACTTCAACTCGCAAATCGCCGGCTTTATCAATACATCCCGTTAACGCTTCAACAATAGGCGTAATACGATCATCTGTTGGCAAATCAACTAATCGATCGCCTGTAACAAACATTTGGCGTGCAAATATAAGTGTTCTAAAAGGTAACGCTTGAATTAAGCGTTGAGCATCGCCATTTTGATAGCATTCAAAAACAACATAGCCACTATTATCGTTAACTTTAGCAAATCCAAAGATCTCTTTTTGAGCCGCTTTATCTGTGATTTCAGCGGCACATTCTTTTTCAAAACCAATACGGCAATAGAGAATAATCTTATTTAATTTTTGCATATTGTATCTTTAACTCTTTTTTCAAAAATCCCAAAAAAATAGCTGTATTAGTCGGATTGAACACTGTCTGTATATAATGGTGCTTCACCTTTTGGACGAGTTTTGAATCTTCGATGTAACCACATATATTGCTCTGGCGCTTTTAAAATTTCTTGCTCAATTGCTTTATTCATAAACGTTGCTGCTTGCACATCATCGTCCATCGGAAAATCAATAAGCTGGGATGTAACATAAACAGTATAATGCCCATTTTTTTCACGTTTGGGGGTAAAAGGGATAATTGCAGGTTGACCAAGTTTAACCAAAATACGCGTACCTATTGTAGTTGCTGCCTTTTCGACAGAAAAGAAAGGCGCAAACACGCTGTTTTTAGGCCCATAATCATGGTCTGGTGCATACCATAATAATTCACCATTTTTTAATGCACGAATCATTCCTTTGGTGTTATATCGTTCTAACATATATTTATTAGACTTTAACCTACCTTTTAACTGCACGTAATCCATAACAGGATTATCATTTGGACGATACACACCAACTCCAGGATGATGCATACCTAAAATACGAGCACCTAATTCTAATGTGAGAAAATGAATACCGATTAGTAATACACCCTTTCCAGCCTGCTGTATTTGAGTAATATGCGAATCGCCAACAATAGAGGATTGTTTAGCTAATCGTTTATTTGACCAAAACCAAGCCATACCCGTTTCAAAAATCGCTAAACCGGTTGATATAAAATTTTCACGCAACATCTGATCACGTTCTTGCTGTGATTTTTCGGGGAAACAGAGCATTAGATTTTGTCTTGCTGTTTCTTTACGTTTGCCAATTATTTTCATTGATAGCAATCCCAACCCTTTACCTAATTGATAAATAATTGGATATGGCAATAACACGATAAGATATAAAAGACCAATCCCAAACCATGTTAACCAATAACGCGGGTGTAATAAACGTTTAGTAAAGATTGGGCGAATTTCCTGATTTTGAGTCATATAAAGATTAAGTTATTATCAATAACAAAGTGGACTATTATATACTATATCTTGGTTTTGGTGGCAGAAAAATCAAATTACTAACTTAACAATGACATTCATTTCTCATAATGCTAATTGTTAACATGAGGATTAAAAATTAAAATTAGGGATTAATCAGATTAATCCCAATATATTAGACAACTTAATTTGTAAAATAAAAATAAATTGAAGTAATTTATTCCGATTAAACAGCCACAGGTGCTTTAATAGCGGGATAAGGGTCATAATCAACAATTTCAAAATCTTCAAATTCGTAATCAAAAATTGTGGGTGGCTTACGTCTAATTTTAAGCTTTGGTAAAGCTCGAGGTTCCCGGCTTAGCTGTAAATGCGTTTGTTCCATATGATTTGAATATAAATGGGTATCGCCACCCGTCCAAACAAAATCACCCACTTCTAGATCACATTGTTGAGCAATCATATGCACTAATAATGAATAGCTTGCTATATTAAACGGTAAGCCTAAAAATACATCACATGAACGCTGATAAAGTTGGCATGATAGTTTTCCATTGGCAACATAAAATTGGAAAAAAGCATGACATGGTGCTAATGCCATTTGATCTAACTCTCCAACGTTCCATGCAGAAACAATCATACGTCTAGAATCGGGATCTGTTTTGATTTGTTGAATTAATTGCGATATTTGATCAACTTGCCTACCGTCAACTGTTCCCCATGCTCGCCACTGTTTTCCATAAACAGGGCCTAAATTGCCATTCTTATCCGCCCATTCATCCCAAATGGTCACTTTATTATCTTGTAAATACTTGATATTGGTATCACCCTTTAAAAACCAAAGTAATTCATGAATAATTGAACGTAAATGGCATTTTTTTGTAGTTACCAGTGGAAACCCTTTTTGCAAATCAAACCTCATTTGATAACCAAAAATTGATAACGTACCCGTTCCTGTGCGATCTGATTTAGGCGTACCCTCATTTAAGATTGTTTTTATCAGGTCTAAATATTGTTTCATGAATTTCTCGCTTTTTGATTAAATCGATATGCATATAACATAATTAAAGCACCACCTAGTATCATAGGTAGACATAAAATTTGCCCCATACTAATGATGTTGAAAAATAAGCCTAATTGTTCATCAGGTTGTCGATAAAATTCAATAACAAACCTAAATAAACCGTAGCATAGTAAAAATAATCCAGATACAGATCCTGTTGGCCTTGGCTTTCTAATAAACAGATTTAAAATAATAAATAAGACAATACCTTCAAAAGCCATTTCATATAATTGGGAAGGATGTCTTGGAAGTATGCCATGCAATTGAGTATATAGTTCTTTCCATTCAGGATGTGATTGAACAAACATGAAATCTGCATGTGATGATGTAGGGAACAGCATACCAACTGAAGAATGAGTCACACGCCCCCATAGTTCGCCATTGATAAAATTACCAAATCGCCCAAACATTAAACCTATTGGCACTAAAGGTGCGACGAAATCAGCAACTTGCATAAATGTTTTGTGGTTTATTTTAGCAAAAATTGCAATAACACAAATAGCCCCAATCAATCCACCATGAAAAGACATCCCGCCTTCCCAAACTTTAAATAATGATATGGGATCGTTTATAAAAACATTAAAATTATAAAAGAGTACATAACCTAATCGCCCACCCACGAAAAGACCTAAAAATCCCCAGAACAGTAAATTTTCAACTTGTGGAACAGTCCATTGGCTATTTGTTTTTTTTGCTCGCCTCTTGGCTAAAAAAAGGGCACCTAATACCCCAAAAAGGTACATTGCTCCATACCAGTGTAAAGATATAGGTCCAATTGAGAAGGCAATTGGATTGAAATTTGGAAACTGTAAATACTGATTCATCTTTTAGTTCGCTGTTTATTTTTACGTTTATGAACAAAATAATTGGATTTTTTTTTGTTTGAACTGTTTGTTGCTTGTACATCCACTTCAGTTTGTATGGCAAATACGGGTAATGAAAATTCTTTCATGGCTCTGCGATATACATCACGTTTAAAAGAAATCACTTGTCGAATTGGATACCAATAATTGACCCATTTCCAATCATCAAATTCAGGTGTAGAAGAAACATTGAGATTAATCACTGAATTATCAGAAATTAACTCTAATAAAAACCATTTTTGTTTTTGACCAATACAAACAGGTTGATTTTCCCAACGAATCATACGTTTAGGTAATTTATATCTGAGCCAACCATTGGTAACAGATAAAATTTTTACATCTTTAGGTAATAATCCGACTTCTTCGTTCAATTCTCGAAACATTGCCTGTTCAGGCGTTTCGTTTTGTTTTATTCCGCCCTGAGGAAATTGCCAAGAATTTTGCCCATAACGACGAGCCCAAAGTACTTGGCCATAACGGTTACAAATAACTATTCCTACATTTGGACGGTAGCCATCATTATCAATCACTGACTACCTCAAAAAATCTATTTCATATGGCTAAATTGTTTCATACATACAGCAATAAATAAATAGAAAAATGCTATTAATCGAGAAATATGTTATTAAACAGATTAGTTTTAACCATTTTCAGTAGTGCTATTGTTTCTATAAAAACTGTTTTTTAAATGACTAAAATTATAAGATAAATTAGAATATTAATGAGTTAAATGATTGTTAAATTATATTAAAACAATAAGTTGAATTTAGATAGATGATAAAGAAAGGTAACATCAATAGTGTTTGGTTGAAAAATAGGGATAACTTACACCTTTCAAAATACACCTACTTTAATCAAGTACATTACCATCGTTTGTTAATAAAAGTAATCCTTCACTGTCAGTATCTAAGCGTCCAGCAGGATAAAATTTGGGTAATGAGATAAAATCTTTCAATGTTGGATATTTTTCATGCGCTGAAAATTGAGACACCACATTAAATGGTTTATTAAAAGCGATTAATGAGCTCATTTCCAGACTATATCCCTCTCTGCTCTTCAATTACGTTGATTTTAATTTCTTAAATCATAGATAGCAAAAAAGCCCAGCATCTCTGCTGGGCTCTTGCTCTTATTTAAAAGTCTGGCGGCACCCTACTCTCACATGGGTAATACCCACACTACCATCGGCACTACGGCGTTTC